>MHBM01000096.1 GCA_001804885.1 Lentisphaerae bacterium RIFOXYA12_FULL_48_11 | reverse complement strand
ATCCAGGCAGGCAATGCGTAATCCTGGCAGTAACAATAACGCACCCGCGTATCACCGCCGATTCGCCAGAGCCGCCCATCAGGAAACGTCAGAGTCTTGACCAGCTGCCAGAGTTTGGCGGCATTGTGATAAAGTTCCGGCGGAGCGGTAATCCCGTAATCACGGCAGAAGAAATGCAGCATCGCAATGTTCGACAGGCAGATCACCATATACCCTTCATTAAGATAGCCATGATGGTTCAAAGCAAAATTATCAGTATAGTTCGGCCCAACATGCCACTTGCTCAAAGGTTTTCCATTGAATACCTCACTGGAGGAAGCATCAGATGGTATCGAGATACCGTTCAAAAACAGCGCCGTCGCCTTTTCTTTATATTTCGCTGCATTCGGAGTATCGGGATACAATGCCGCCGTACGGAAAAGCATCGACCCATTCCAGATGTTGCTCTCCGGTTTATTTTTTCCGGTAGCTGCATCGATTGCACCAACCACCGGGTAACCTTTCAGGATAAAATCACTTTCAGAAATCATTACCCGCCGTATCATCTCAAGGTCGTTGGCGCTAAGCCATGGCCGTAATACTGCGATCCCGTGCGCCATTCTCTCCAGACCAAGCGAGGCTATCCAACTCTGGCCCCATTTTTTACCCGAAGTACATGTCCGGTCACCACTATGATGAGCACGGAGGATATAGCGCAGCATCTGCAGAGAGCGTTCGCGCAGCTGTTCACGGGAGATTCCGATTTTCTTTTCATCCAGTTCAGGCGCCGTTGACATCACCGCAAGTGCCGAAAAAGCCGTACAATGTGCCTGTACCGCCCAGTGCTCATGACCGCCGGTCCCGTAAAATGCAAGATGCGGATCATCCTGTACCTGGTGAATCAACGGTAACGCTGTCGCAGACCATTTTTCCAGCAGACGCAGATATTCGTCCGGAGAAGGCGCCGCGCTCAAGCTGGTTATCATGGCAAAGGCCATTATGATTATCAGGGTTATGGTTTGAAGATGTAGATTTTTGTGAAAGCCCATAAAGAAACCCCCGTTCTTATATTGAAGCCAAAGTTCTTGCCAGAAATACGATGGAAAGTCAAAATTTAAGGATAGGGATACCAAAACCATTTTCTTCAGGTAAAATAACGAATTGACCGCAGTTTGTCCGGATAGTCTTTTTGCGAGAAACAGCTTTGAGAACAAGGTGATCCAACTTGATCGGAACAGAGCGAAGACATGCTTCTATGTCTCTCCCTGTACGTCAGTTGGGCAAATGTCATGCATAAAAATTGATTCCAGCAGGTAAATTCTTTGACCTTGTATTCGCCTTGATATTGCTCGACGCATTTCCGAAACTCGTATGGTGAGATGAAATCCATAAGTTGAGGGAAAACGGTTCTGCCAGAATTCATGAGCAGTTCCTTTCCGTGTCAGACCTACGGAACACTCATTTCGAACCATTTTCAACTTCAAATCGATGAATCCTATTTCGCTTTATTCACCATGATTATCCGGCTATTATGCCCATCCTAATTCAAAAAGTTGGGACACTACTGATTATAAAATATCGAACTAATAACATGGATGGAGGATAAAACCATGACTGATCCAATTGCACGTATGGCCAAAGCGCTGGAAGATCGTTTTTTTTTAGAGGAGAGTCTTGTGCTGAAGGAGCAATTGGCACGCCTTAGGCGACAGCAGGAGACTGAAGAAGCATTGTCCAAGGTTTCCGGGATAGTTAACAAAGCAGTGCTTCAGGAGTTGGTTGCTCTTAATATTCGCCCCGAGATTTTGTCCGCCCTTTGCCTGGTACCCATTATTGAAGTCGCATGGGCTAGCGGCAAGATTGAAGAGGAGGAGCGGAAAGCTGTTTTAAAAGGAGCCCAAAAGCTTGGTTACGGCGAGGATCAAGCTATACTGCAAGAATGGCTGGTACGAAAACCGGATGCCACATTAATAGACGCATGGAAGGTGTATCTGCAGGGTCTTTGCGAGATTCTCAGCAGTGAAGCAATCTTGGTACTAAAAACCGATATCACCGGACATTCCAAGGCAGTAGCGGAAGCTTCCGGCGATTTTCTTGGTCTTACGAACCCGGTGTCGGCAACGGAGAAAGCAGTGTTGGATAGTATTGCAGCGTTTTTCGGGGAATTGGGGCCGCACCGGTAATGAGTGGCGCCAATCCCATTTTGCGAAGAATGGAAGATACATTCACCGGGCTTAGAAAAATAATGATAAAGGGAAGATATTAAATGAGTTTTAATGGAACCTTATGGCACACCTTGACAGAAACGGATGCGCTCGCAAAGGCGGAATCGTCGATCCAGAGCGGCCTGAACGACCAGGAAGCAGCCCGCCGCAAAGGAGTGTTCGGCGAGAATGTGATCACACAAAAAAAAGGTACTCACCCGATTATTTTATTCCTGATGCAGTTCAACCAGCCGCTGGTTTATATACTTCTTTTTGCTTCAATCATCACCGCCATGCTCAAGGAATGGGCCGATTCGTCCGTTATTTTCGGCGTGGTTCTAGTTAATGCGATCATCGGCTTTATTCAGGAATCAAAAGCGCTCAAGGCAATCGAATCACTTGCCAAAGCAATGGTTACCGAGGTCACGGTAATCAGAAACAGCAACAAGCAGCGCATCAGGGCTTCTGAACTGACCATGGGCGATGTCGTTGTCCTGCAGTCCGGCGACAAGGTTCCTGCGGACCTTCGTTTGCTTCAATTACGTGAATTGCAAATAGACGAGTCAACGCTGACCGGCGAATCGGTTCCAGTGATCAAACAGACGCAAAGCCTTCCATCAGACATCGTCCTTGCCGACCGCACCAATATGGCATATTCATCTACACTGGTTACTTACGGGACCGGAACAGGAATTGTCACCGCTATAGGCAACAACACCGAAGTGGGCAGAATCAATACGATGATCGCATCCGCCGATGTTCTTGCCACTCCTTTGACAAAAAGCATTGCAAAGTTCAGCGCCCTGCTTCTCTATGTAATCCTGGGGCTCGCTGTAGTTACGTTTCTGATCGGCTATCTTCGCGGAGAATCCCCGCTGGAAATGTTCATGGCTGCCGTTGCATTAGCGGTTGGAGCGATCCCCGAGGGACTACCGGCAGCTCTGACGATTACGCTGGCCATTGGCGTTTCAAAAATGGCAAAGCGCAACGCCATCATCCGCAAACTTCCTGCGGTCGAGACACTGGGGAGTACATCGGTCATTTGTTCCGACAAGACCGGGACGCTGACCCAGAACCAGATGACTGTTGAAAAGATATTTGCCGGGAATATGCTGTTTGACGTGTCCGGTGTCGGGTATGCACCTCACGGGGAATTCAGTCTAAACGGAACAATTACCACACCGGGTAGTAGCCGCGCTCTTGAGGAGTGCCTCATTGCGGGCATGCTCTGCAACGACTCCAATCTTGTCAGCAATGGCGACGGATGGAAAATCGAGGGTGATCCAACCGAAGGGGCGCTTATTACTTCCGCCCGAAAAGCAGGCATTTCCAGGGACACTCTCACAGTGAAACTTCCCCGCGTGGATGCGATACCCTTTGAATCCCAGTATCAGTACATGGCCACTCTTCACAAGAAAGCGGATACAGCAGGCATGGTTATCTATATGAAGGGGTCCATGGAAAGCGTTCTTTCCCGTTGCACTGATGCCTTTCTTCCCTCGGGAACAACCGGTACCCTGGACATGGAAACCTGTCATGAGATAGCCCGGGAACTGGCGCGAAAAGGACTTCGTGTCCTTGCGCTCGCAAGGAAAACCAGAGAACCAAGCACAAGCACTGTTTCCCATGAGGACGTGTCCGGTCGCATGACCTTTTTGGGGTTTCAGGCCATGATTGACCCACCACGTCCCGAAGCAATAAATGCCGTACTTGCCTGTAAAACGGCCGGCATCGGCGTCAAGATGATTACCGGGGACCACGAACTGACAGCCCTCGCCATTGCGCGTAAAATCGGCATTGCCGACGAAACTGTCGCCAATGAGCAGGATGCCGTGCTAAACGGCAAGCGAATCAGCGAGCTGTCCGATAATGACCTTATTGACAAAGCCCGGCATACCTCGGTATTTGCGCGGGTAGCGCCGGAAGACAAACTCCGCCTGGTCAAAGCGCTCCAGGCAAACGGCGATACTATCGCCATGACGGGTGATGGTGTCAACGACGCGCCTTCGCTACGGCAGGCAAACATCGGCATTGCCATGGGAATTACCGGTACAGACGTCGCCAAGGAAACAGCCGATATGATTCTCACCGACGACAATTTTGCCTCTATTGAAGCTGCGGTCGAAGAGGGACGCGGAGTGTATGACAACCTGGTCAAATTCATAACGTGGACATTGCCCACCAACTTTGGCGAAGGGCTTGTCATCCTGGCGGCAATCGTTGCGGGTATCGCGCTACCGATTCTGCCGGTGCAAATATTGTGGATCAATATGACCACGGCAATACTGCTTGGGCTTATGCTGGCCTTTGAGCCCAAAGAAGCGGGTATCATGGCACGGCCTCCGCGGTCATCTAAAGAACCAATTCTGACCAACCCCTTGATTCTCCGTATTTGTTTAGTAGGAATTCTTTTATGCGCAGGGGCATTCGGTTTATTTGAAATGGCTCTACAATCTGGCCGCAGCGAAGCTGTGGCGCGCTCAATAGCCACAAGTGTCTTTGTTTTTGGTGAACTCTTCTATCTCTTTAATTGTCGATCACTTCACCGTTCAATTTTTAAAACCAACCCTTTCAGCAACCTGGCGCTTATTGTCGGGGTACTGACGATGGCTGTTTTGCAGGTTCTTTTTGTGTATGCGCCATTTATGAATACTGCATTTCACAGTGCGCCGATAGCTCCGCCTGACTGGCTTTATATCATCGGAGTCGGGGTGGCAATTTTATTTATCATCGAAATCGAGAAGAGTATCCGGAATAAGGTCAGCTCCTATAAAAAACTCGGTTCCATGGTTTAAACCATACAAAGAGGATTGGCGTACAGGTACCGTTGTTACCCTTGACGCGCAATAGCACTTATGTTTTCATTCAATTAGTAAAATTAATGGTCTGCGAAAAAAAAGGGGCGCAGTTTTCGAGAACAGGAGAAACCATGCAACAAAGCAAGAAAAGAGTCTGTCAGAATGAATGTCTTTTAACATCGGCTGATGCGGTTATGGCAGTGGCTATACTTGCAGTTTCCTCAGACGGGAAATTGGCAAAAAGGGAAATGGACGGGTTGAAAGTCATTCTAGCTTCTAATCCGCTCTTTGGAAACGTGGAAGATTCGATGGATTACATGGGGTACATAGCCTCCAGTGTCGCCGAAAAAGGATGCGACGTCATACTGGACATGGTTACTGATCTGCTCACGCCAAGTCTCCGGGAGACGGCATATGCCTGGGCTGTTTACATGGTAGCGGCTGACCGTAAGTTGGTTAGTCCGGAACACAAGTTTCTGGAGAAGCTTAGAAAGAAACTTGGAATACACGTGGCATTGGTCGGTAAGATCAAGGCCGTGGTACCTATGTTGAACCGCGTAAAATAACAGCCTTGCTTCGGGCTCTTAACCAGTGTGCCCACATCATCAATGTTTATGGGCGTTGATAAACCAATCATTGATCCGCAGGTTTTTGAGGCTTACCGATTGCTTCTGCCAGCATCTCGGTGGCACCAGACTTCTCCATCCACGTTTTTTCATCCATGGCTGAACGAAGCACCATACCCCCTGTGACCATATAGACTAATCCAAGGAACATGCCAAAGAGCGCTTTTGATTTCACGGTCCAAGGCAACAGGATGAACAGCCCTACATGGAATAACAGTACGCCGAGGCAGATCAGAGCTATAACCAGCCCCATACATATCAGGCCGATTGCGGACAGCCTGGCTGTCCGCACGCCATGTAAATAGGATTTAGTGACCTCGATCTTGAGCATTTGAATCGACAAATGCCTGTAGTTCTCCAGCAATTTGATCGCGATTGCCGACAGTATTCCCTTAAACAGGTTCTTGAACATAACTCAACCTGGTTAAAAGGATTATTTACGATTGCGGCCAAGAATGTAACCGAGCAGCAGGCCTACGACCGCCGTACCAGCAATGTAGGGCCATGGATTGCGATGTGCGCTTTCATCCACATCGAGTGCTATTTCCTTGGCCTTCTCAACACCGGCTTCTTTTGCACGAAGAGCTGCTTCAACAGCGTGCTTCTTCGCGCTGGACAAAGTCTGTGCGAGATTGGTCTCCGTCTCCACAATGACGTTTTTGAGATGACTGTATTTGTCGGACATTACGCTTTTCAGCTCGTCTTTCTTCTGCACGGCTGCTTCCTCGAGAAGTTTTAGAGCTTCTGAAATCTTTTCGCTACTTGTGTGTTCCATGATAAACCTCCTTCATTGTAACCCGATCACATATATTCTGCTTCAACATTATTATAATATTAGAAGAGTCAGAACTGGTCAATGACATTAAGTGTCAGCAAATTACTCTATGCTGACTTTCGCCGAAGGAGCGGAGCGCGTCTTGACAATCTCAACTACACAACACAAATTCTTACGATAGATGGAAAATCTGAATTGATGCCGACCGACTTTCATCGGCTCCAGAATTATTTGCAGATTGATAGACTGATTCAGATTTATGTTCCACATAATTCCCATGGCAGCCCCTGAGGGGTCACAGCCAAACGAGAAAAGAAAAGATGAATCCGCAGACCTGTCCTGTCAAATGACGGGATTTCGAGCCGAACAATCGGCTCCCCGACTGATTCGGGGCTGATTACGCAGAGAAAATGAATCAGGAGTTGAGAGCATTGTGGTTGTTCTGAAAAATCGGCGTAATCTGTGTAATCTGCGGATGAGCTCTTTGGATTGTTGAGAAATCTTCTTAAGAAAACAAGATTCTGTGGGATAATAGTATGGATGGATCAGGACGCCTTTTCCACTCAACGGTATCACCATACATAAATACCGGAATGATTGAAACAACAGTGGAAACACGTAAAATGTTATGATAAGAAACAACCCACAAACCGAACATCCTGTCTGGTTCTCGGTGAGAAGGAATCAATCTCTGCTGTGTCAGTATAAACGTCATGGAGGTCCATCATGCGGCTGATAACGTTAATCATGTTCACAATTGTTACCTGTGCTCACGCCGAAATGAATATTTATGTTGCCGCAGATGCCGAGGCAGGTGGGGATGGCACCAGACGCAAGCCCTACCAGACCTTGGAACAGGTACGCGACAGAATTCGCGCAGCACGTAAAACAGGAACACTGAAAAGCAGTGAGGCCGTAACCGTGAATGTCAAACCCGGTATTTACCAGTTTAAGGCCCCGTTTGAGCTGACAGCAGAAGACAGCGGTACAGCCGAGTCCCCCGTGATCTACCGCGCGCAAAAGCGTGATAAAGTAAAGGTACACGGTGGAGTAACACTGGACCCTTCCAAATTCAAACCAGTGACCGACACGGCAGTATTGTCACGAATTGATGCAGCTGCGCGGGACAAGATTCTCGTATGCGATATTTCAACGGACATGCCCACCACAATCGAACCATTCAAGACCTCATTCAATGGAGCTCCCGTGGCCCCCTGGCTTTACATCAATCACCAGCCCATGACTCTTGCACGCTGGCCAAACATCGATGCTCCTGAAAAAGGCTGGGCTGGCTTCACTAACGCCGTGGATACGGGTAAACCACAGCCTGAAGCAACGGATCCTGCTTTGCGCAAACCGCACGCCGGTTCTTTTTATCTTGAAGACCCTCGCCCGGCAAAGTGGAACCTGGATGAAGGTGTGTGGCTGCTCGGGTATTGGACCCACGATTGGTCTGACGAGGTAATCCGCATAGCTTCATATAATAAGGAGAAGAAGGTCATTGCCCTGGCGGCACCACATGGTTACGGGATTGCAGGCGGCACATGGGGCGCGGCCCAGCGTCGGTTCTTCGCAATGAATGCACTGGAAGAACTGGATGCACCGGGTGAATGGTATCTGGACCGTACCCGTAAACTGCTTTACTTCTATCCCGAAAAGAAACTGAAAGGCGCTTCAATAGTACTGGCCACGCTGACCCAGCCATTCGTCAAAGCAAAAGACGTGAAACACGTGAAGTTTGAGGGACTGACATTCGAGTACAGTCACAGCAATGGAGCGGGCATTGAGTTGAACAACTGCGAACATGTCGAAATCGCGGGATGTGTTGTGGCAAATCTCGCTGGTGGCGGTATCAGTATAAACGGGCGCGAGAATATTGTTCGCTCGTGCGATCTTTTCAACCTCGGCAAAAACGGTATCTCCCTGAACGGTGGTGACCGCAAAACCCTGGCACCTGCAAGAAACATGGCGGTGAACAACCATATTCACCACTACGGCATATTTCAGCGTACATATGCGCCTGGCATCGGCATTGGCGGATGCGGACAAATCATGCGTAACAACTGTATTCACGACGCGCCACATAATGCCGTACTGTACGGAGGCAATGAACATCTCTTCGAGCTGAATGAGATTTATCGCGTGGTCATGGAAACCGGTGACGCCGGCGCTTTCTACACGGGCCGTGACTGGACAAGCCAGGGTAATATTCTAAGGCATAATTTTATCCATGATCTCGGCGGCGGCGAGGCAAAACACGTGAACACTATGGGCATTTATCTGGATGACTGTGACTGCGGCGACACGCTTGAAGGAAATATCTTCTGGAAAGCCGGCCGTGCTCTCATGATCGGCGGCGGCCGGGACAACCCCGTGCTGAATAATCTGGTCGTAGACTGCCCGATCGGACTACACATTGATTCACGGGGCATGAGCTGGAAACACTGGAACAACACTAATGATGCAAGCTGGTGCCTGGATGCCAAAGCCAGGGTGTTCGATTATACCAATGCCCCCTGGAGCGTACGATACCCGAGGCTTGCTTCCATAATGAACGATAACCCGCGCGAGCCGCTCTACAATCCGATTCGTCGCAATGTCTTTGTTGACTGTACAAAACGCATATGCGACTTCGACGGCAATGTGAAGAAGCTGATCGACAAGCTGGAGATAGCAGACAACCTGACAGTGTACACCGCAGGAACAAACGGCATGGCAAAGCTGGAAAACGTCAAGGGATTCACAAATCTCGTAGGCAGTACCGATGAGCCGGTTGATCTTGGATTCAAAGACGCCTCAAAGGGAAACTTCGCGCTCAACAGGAAATCCCGCCTGTTGAAAGAACTGCCTGTCTTTGAAAATATCCCGTTTGATAAGATCGGGCTCTACAAGGATGACTACCGCCGCAAACTGCCGACCCGCTGATTTGCGACATGGAGTGACACAATGAAATATGCGAATTACATCCCGGCAACTATGCTGTTTCTTGTCTTTCCCATTTTAACAGCCCAGGCACAGACCTTGTTTCCGTGGCACATGGCAGATGCCACCAACAAAACTGTTTTCAAAATTGAAACGCAACTTCCCCTTCGGAATGCAGTAATATCGCTTCCGATTACCATTACATCTGGTAGTTTTGCGTGCATAGATGCAGATGCACCCGGAAAACCGCTCCCAGCTTACCATGGAAGTAACAATATCTCCCTGATGCTTCCGGGAGAGATACGACCAGACAAGAGTCGGCATGTCATCGTCTATCGTGGAAGTAAAGAATTCTCACCAGTCCTCCCGGAACAACCCCGTTTCACCTGCGATTATGCCGGTAATGTGCTTGGCCGTTTCTGGGATTTTGAAGATGGCACACAAGGTGGAATCACATCATGGGGTAACAGACCGAGTCACCTCGGCCCAATCACAGTAAAAAATGGCTGGCTCCAGATTCCGGTTAAAAATTCCGACCCTTATTTCATTTTTGGGGACATGTTTGATCCCCCTGGCAGCCAGCGCAACCTTAGCATCGACTCCAGGTTGTATCGCACACTCGAATTACGCGTACGTCAGTCCTGCCAGAAAGCAGAATGGGAATTCTTCGTTACCGACCAGAACGGCCAGTACAAATCATCAAAATTCGAGGTGCATGGCACCACGGCACAGGTCTTCAGGTTTGACCTTCCACACCTCTTCCCTGATTTCTGGGACGGTCGCAAATTCCGGGCGCTGAGAATTGACACCACAAACAACAAAAAAGACATACTGGTCGAAATCGATTACGTAAGGCTTCTGCCAGCCCCCCCAGCCGTCACCGCAGGACCAGTTCTTTCCCGTGAAGCTGTGCTAGCCCGTACGGCAACTTCAGGCGCTGACATCACCCTGCCGGAAACCCTCACAGCAGGCCAACAACTTGCTGCAAAATTCAAAACCAGCGGCACGTCTGTTTCATCTCTCTATACCTGGTCGATTGTCACAGCTGAACACGGCACAATCTTCCCTCAAAGCCGCGGAGCCTCATTACAGCTTCCCATCTTCACCCGTGCCGGGGAATGCGCCTGGACTATCGGACTTTCTGACGACCTCGGAAAACCGTTGAATCCAATATCAGGGGTGTTGCGAGTCAAGCCGGCCAGCCTGGCCTCCTATCGCCTGACACCAGAGAAAAAGTACATCGACTTACTGGCGCCGACAGCAAATATCGTCGTGCAGGGACTGGACGCCTACGGAAATTCTCTCCCCGTCTCAATATGGTTACCACGCTGGACACTGCCCGGCAATACATCAACCCCTTTCGGGCGCATTAATGGAAATCCCGCAACCGTCACCATCACACTGCAGGGCGACAAGCCGGCCACACACCATATCGCCCTGTCTGACATCAAGGGACACGGCGGCGAAACCACAGTCACAACCGTCGCCTACCGCAAGGACATGATCCGCCTCAACGCCAACGGGTATCTTGTAAATCCGGCCGGTGTCCTGGTGTTCCCGACCGGTGGCTTGTATGCAAACTTCCCTCATCGCCTCAATACAGACGGCACCATTTCAAGATCGCTCGACCTTTTCCCGTGCGGACCATCTCCATACGAAGCAGGTTTCCCCTGGAGTCCGGAAACAGAGATTGCCGTCAATGACTATCTCAAGCATTGTGCCGATCACGGGATTAATTGCCTGCGCCTGATGCTGCGCAACATGGATATCGTCGGACGGGTCGATCCCGTACAGCTTAAGGCAACACTCCATCTTTTTGATCTCGCCCGACCTTATGGAATCCGCTTCAACGTGGCGCTTATGGAGGACTACACCAAGCCACCATACGTATCCCGGGAAATAATTGAAAAGATAGTCCTACCTCACTATACGCCCGAAATGCTTAAGGGCCTGCCGCCACACCGCGCACGCTTCATTGTAGAAAAAGACATACTTGCATCTCCGGCTCTCCGGTACACTGATCCTGACGCCATCGCCTGCCAGAAAGATTACCTTGCTGAGCTACTACCTGTCCTTGCCTCACGCGAAGAAGTACTCTGTTATGAGTTTGAAAACGAAATGGTCTATCCGCCCATGGCATGGTGCAGAGAGATTGCATCCTTCATCCGCACCATTGACCCCCATACCCTGATTCTAGGAAATCCCGGCCCACACGACTGGCCTGAACCGCTGCGATGGCGCGAATCCAGCTGCGACCTTTACAGCTACCACCCTTATAATGACGGGAATCCGACTGCTGACCACGGCGCCATCATTTACCTACGCAGTAAATTCAGCATGCAAAGCGGTCTGCCAATGTACACAGGCGAAGGAGGCATCAACCAGAACCGTCACCAGAAAAATGCCAAACATGTTACGCCCGAACAAGCAGCACGCGGTACACGCGACCAGATCTGGATGTCACTATGTTGCGGCGCAAATGGTTGTCTCTACTGGGTGCTCATGTACGAGCTCGAAGCACAGGAATTTGCCAGGATCAAGCCCGCGCTTTCGGAACTTAGCATCAACTTAGCAACGTTGAAGCGGCGGCGTCCTCAGGCGGCGATAATGTTACCGCCAAAACAGCGTGATACCCGCGACACCTCCATGACCATTCGACTGCTGAACCTCGGCGTGGATTTTGACACCGTCCTCACGAATGAAGCCACCGCTTACTCTGTACGTATAGATCTTGAGAAACAGATGCCGCAAGACATCAACCTTCCAGCCACGGTTGCTGCACCCTCCCCCGGGTTTCAGATTGTGACACTGCTTTCCGACAAAAATGACCAGGCTCTTCTTTACATGCGTAATGTGGCTGGCGGCGTAAAGGATTTTGGTGCACCGCCGCGGCCGTGTTACTTGCGTGATGTGCAAAACGCAGAAGCAGCTTTTACGCTACAGGCTAAATGGAAAAAAATAATTGCCTTGGACATCGACACGCGTCAGTCACGTACCCTGACTCCCGATTCATCCGGCCGCGTCTCGTTGGGCATCACCACTCATGACTTCTTGATTGGGCTTATACGATAGGATCAGTCAGCCAATTGCTGTCGCAACCATTCAGGCCGGTTGGTTGTGATCCCGCGAATACCGGCAGCAACAAGTTTCCTGGCAACCAGAGGATCATCCACCGTCCATACATACAACTGTAATTCTGCATCGGTGGCCAGTTTTACAAAATCTGCATTGATCTTGAACCTGCTGTCCAGATCAAGGCCGTTAAAGCGTGCTTTCTTCGCCACGGCAAACAGGTCTTCCAGTTTAGGAAGAGTTGGATCTTTCTTATCCGGTGAAGCCAGCCAGATAACGCTTAAATCAGGGAAACGTTTCCTCGCCTTCTTCATGACATCTATCTTGAAACAGATAAGAACAATCTGGTCAGGCTGTTTATTTGCCGCTTGCAACATGTGTTCAAGTTCCGGCAGAACTTCGGCTCCACACTTGATTTCGATAAACAATTTTTTCTTTTCCGGTTGAATAGCAAGCACCTCGGTAAGTGTCGGGATTTTTTCTCCAGCCCACTGCAACCCCTTCCAGCTTCCGGCATCCAGTGTACGTAATTCGACCAAGGTGGCTTTTGAAATTGTCAAATCAACTCCGGTGGTGCGTTTCGCGGTTTCGTCATGCATCAACACGATCTGGCCGTCTTTCGTGAGACGAATATCAATTTCACAGGAATCCGTCTGCTGCCATCCGAGTTTCAGGGAAGCAAGAGTGTTTTCCGGCGCATCCTTTGATGCACCGCGATGTGCAACAAATTCAATGGTATTGGCCTGAACGACTCCGCAAATGAGAAAACAACCACAAGAAATACACGTCACAAGAAATTTCATCGTATTATCAATATCCATGTCTACTTACTCCTCCATCTGCCAGTTATCATTAAAGAACCCCGCTTCAACAATCTTACCCGGCACTCTCGGTGAAGATGGTTCATTCACATCGACAATCGCGTAATCGGGCAGAATAGCCACCTGCCGCGCATTGTTGAGATGATGAAATTCACGGAAAGTAATTCCGCTGTTGAGTACCACGTAACGTTCCGGGTTCAGCGGGTTGGGAAAGATCATAAGCATTACGTGATTATCTGCGGCAAAATGCTTCTTCCCAAGTATAATACCCTTCTCGTTCCATTTGATTGGCAGTTTATCTGCAATCTTTGCCAGAATCCTGTTGTTTCCTGTATCACCCCACAAAACAATGTTGTTGGCTGCAATTTCGGTATCGGTGAGTTTATCATCCGTTGTAACACGTGCCTCGCCACGAAATGTCTTGCGCCACTGATCAATTGAATGTGCCATTTCCTGTTCGAACCAGGCGCCGGTTTTCTCATTGAGCGCCTTACCAGACGGCTTCACAAAAATAAAGCTGTCCATGAACGCATCATCAATCGGCCCCTGCAGGCCATGACGCTTGTGCAGGCCCGTTTCAACTGT
>MHBM01000095.1:4729-18904 GCA_001804885.1 Lentisphaerae bacterium RIFOXYA12_FULL_48_11 | reverse complement strand
CATCCACAGGCGCGCGCAGCAGCCGATCCTCAAAGCCGCCCCCAAATAAGCCCGAAGCGCTGACCATCAAGACCGCCGCACATGTCAACCACCGTAACCATACCCTCAAGTTCAGCCAGATACTGCGTACTTTCATTTTGATTCACCTCATTGCTTCCAAGCCAACCGACATGACCAGACTAAGCTTTACCTTTCACCAGCGACCAAGTTTCCGAAGGAGTACGCGCTGTCTGCAAGTACTCCATAATCGTCTTTACAATTTCCGGGTGTTTTTCTGCAATGTCTGTGGTTTCTCCAGGATCCTTCTCAAGGTTGAACAATTCAACCTTATCCGTATTAGCAATAAAACGAATCAATTTCCAGGGCCCCATTCGAACCGCCTGTTTGCTGCCCCTCTCGTGGAATTCCCAGTACAGGAAATTGTGCCCCTCCTGCCTGCCACCCAACAACTCAGGCAAATAGCTGATCCCATCGATACCCCTTGGCGCCTTAACCCCAGCTGCCTGGCATGCAGTCGGCATGAAATCCCAGAACGCCGAGATGTGATCGCTTGTTTTGCCGGCGGCAATCCGACCCGGCCACCGCGCAATCATCGGCACGCGAATCCCACCTTCATACAAGTCCCGCTTTATTCCCCTCAACGGCCCATTGCTGTCGTTGAAATCCGAATCATTGCCACCTTCGCGATGCGGCCCATTATCGCTTGCAAAAAAAACCATCGTGTTTTCGTCGATGCCAAGTTTTTTCAGCAGATCGAATAGCCGCCCTATATCCCTGTCCATCCGGGTAATCATTGCCGCATGTCCCTTTTGCGGATCAGGCCAGTCCATGTCCTTGTAAAGCCCGTACTCCGGAACTTCCATACCCTCCTTCCCTGCCTCATTATTGGCATGAGGCGTCGTCACTGCAAGATACAGGAAGAATGGGTGCCGACTGTTCTTCTCGATAAAATTCAAAGCCTCGGCAACAATCAGATCGTGCGAATATTCCACCTTGTTACTCGATACCCCGCCCAGGCTGGGCTCCCCGTTCCGGAGCGGATGATCTACAATATTCTTCAGCTTCACCACATCTTCGTTCCTGCACAGAAAATCAGGATAATAATTGTGGGCATGCACCTGGCTGAGATAACCGAAGAAATAATCGAAACCCTTCCTGTTAGGAATGCCTGTGGACCCGGCTTCACCCAAACCCCATTTGCCGCACAAGACCGTCGCATAACCCGCATCTTTAAGTCTTTCTGCAACCGTTACATCTTCAGACCGAAGAGGGACAAGCGCATTACCACGAATCATCGAGTGACCCGTATGAAGCCCTGTCATCAGCACACAGCGCGAGGGTGCACACACCGTTGATCCCGCATAATGCTGAGTAAACCGCATCCCTTCCGCCGCCATACGGTCCAGGTTAGGCGTCTTTATTCGTCTCTGCCCGTAGCAACCCAGATCGCCATAACCCAGATCATCCGCAAGAACAAAAATGATATTAGGCTTGCGGTTCGACATCCCGGCCCGCATCGATGTACATCCGCACACGTTCATCATACCTGCTGCCACCGTTAGTCCAGCCGCTTTTATAAAGACTCTTCGATTCATAATAATATCTCCTGCAATGAGCACACTCTCTCTGCATGACGACCTTCAGGACCAAAGAAAGACCTGTATCGAATTGCTGTGATATGATAGGAAAACCGTTATTCGAAAACAGTACTAAATATCAAAACATAGGTATTATATGAACAATGAAGTTTCAATACTATTACTGGCTTTTATTGGCATTATTGCAGGCACACTGTCCGGCTTTATGGGTATTGGAGGTGGCATTGTAATTGTTCCTGCTTTAATTTACCTGGCTGGTTATTCTCAACACATGGCAATAGGAA
Source organism: Lentisphaerae bacterium RIFOXYA12_FULL_48_11 (assembly GCA_001804885.1). Classification (GTDB taxonomy): domain Bacteria; phylum Verrucomicrobiota; class Kiritimatiellia; order UBA8416; family YA12-FULL-48-11; genus YA12-FULL-48-11. The sequence goes on along the minus strand of MHBM01000095.1, from coordinate 17,022 downwards.
CAAGCCTTGCCATACTGCTTCCCCCCGTGGGACTTGCTGCCGTTCTTGAATATTACAATAAGGGGCACGTGGATATCCGGTCTGCAATTGTAATTGCAATATTCCTATTTGCCAGCGCCTGGATTTCGGCCCGCTTTGCAAATCGCGTGGATGAAGTCTACCTGAAAATCGGATTCGGATTATTTCTGACTTTCCTTGGCCTGTATACCGTGATTAACAGTCTCCTGCAATTCAACAAAGGCTAACGCAAAACCTGCTGCGGGTAGACTATTTAATAATCTTCACCATTGAGACTGCGGACAACCGACACAAGCCATTGTTCAAGTCCGGCTTTCATGGATTTTACGCGATCGGGCTCCCGCTCCAGGAGATCCTTCTCTTCGCCGGTATCATCAGCGAGATTATACAGTTCCAGATTAACTTTCTCACTCTTGCCCTCGATGCGATGCAGTTTCCATGGCCAATCGAGCCACGCTGAATGACCCGGGAATGAATCCACGGGGTATTGCTGTTTTATTTCACCGGCATCCAGATTCAATCGCAACTTGTCCTGCGGTTCCCTGCCGGCCTTCTGTTCTTCCAGCAACTCGGACATCCACTTGTCGCTCGGCGTACTTATTCCTTTTATAGAATAATCCCAGAAACCCATCGGCTTTGATCTAACAGCCTTTTCTCCGCCAGAACCAAGATCAGATCTGCCTTCAATCAGTGGAGTGATACTGATTCCATCCAGCAGCGGTTGATTCTTCATTCGTACGTCCGCAATCTCAAGAAGCGTTGGATAAATATCGCATGTGTTACATGGCATATTTGTCGTCCTGGGACGCGGAATACGAACAGGCCATTCAAGTATTGCAGGGACCCGTAAACCGCCTTCGTATATCTGGCCCTTGTGTCCGCGCCCGCCAGTGGTCCCGAGGTTGGGAAGCCCCCCGTTGTCACTGCAATACCAGAGGATTGTATTATCGCGAATGCCCAGGGTTCGCAGTTCAGCACGAAGTTTACCGAACGCGCGATCCATACCGGTAATCTCGCCGTAGAAATCCTGCTTCTTCGGATCATCGTAGAGAGAGCGATCCTGTTCAATGGCCCGGTGCGGATTGTGCGGAGAGCCAAACCACACAACTGCCAGAAACGGTTTTGACGAAACCGCATGCTTGCGGATAAATTCAAGAGCCGCATCAACGGTAACCATTGAACTTTCGCCGGTGGTCTGTACGGCACGACCTTCCCTGCTGAGAATGGGGTCATTATCAAAATAGTTCGGCGCAGAAAACCATTCATCGAAACCGCTGGCACCGGGATTGACAGGGCTTCCCTTGTGGACGGAACCAAGATGCCACTTGCCAAAATGACCAGTTACATATCCAGCCTTCTTGAGGGCTTCCGCAACCGTGATTTCTTGAGGACGCAATGTATAGCCCCACTTGAAACAGCCAAAGCGATTCGGATGCCGGCCCGTCATCACACTGCCGCGTGTCGGTGAACAGACCGGAGCCGCGGCATAGAATCGGTCGAAACGCAGAGCCTCGGCAGCCATGGCATCAAAGTTCGGCGTTTTAAGAACAGGATGCCCGTTATAAGCCATGTCACCCCACCCCTGGTCATCCGCCATACAAAGGACAATGTTAGGCTTTTTTGAAGAAGGAACATTCGATGTCGACGCGCAGCCAGTCATTGCAATATATGCGCCAGCGCCGAGCATTTTGAAGAAATCACGTCGCTTCATCCTCATTCCTTTTCTCCTTAATTACTGACGAGACAAAAATAAGGCAGAACGGATAAAACCGCTCAGAAGCTTAATCCTATCATGCCGACCAGAGACGAGAGCCTGAATTCTGCGTATTTATCAAATTTCTCCCTGTCCGCCAGAATTTCCTCAGGTGTATCATCCATTGTAGTAATACTGCCTTCAGATTCGATCAATTGATACTGGGCACCCACCATGAACAACCGCCCGCTGCTCATGGGAAATTCAACCATAAATCTTATCCTTGTATTAGTGTGATCGATATCAACACTCTTCTCGTGTTCACTTGAGCTGGTTAGAAACGACGAGCTACCCTCGTAATTACATACCGCATAATCACCCTGCAAAACCAGGTTTACTCCATTCTCCGGCCCCATTCTTATCTCTCCGCCGAACCCAATCTGGGGAAGACCAAGACCGAGAAAACCGGATGATTCTCCCCCGATTACATATTCCTCAGGGGGATTCATATATGTTGTTGTTCCCGTCGGATCTCCGGCATCAATATTATACTGCCCGACAAAAAACATTAAACCAGCATCTATCCACGGCGTGATCCTGAGAGTTGGAGAAGGCTTGAAAGTAAAAGGAGTAATCAGGCCACGTATTTCCATTATGCCGCCAAGGATATCCATGGAGAAAGGGGTCCCTTCCGGAATTTTCATGTTCGAATATTCTCCACCCCCATACTGAACATCATCACCGATTCCTATGTAGTAATTCCTGCTGGCAACAGTATTAACCTCTGTCTTAAACCCCAACACATCCATTTGCAGACTGAAGTATTTCCATTGAGTCTCAAGCGAAACTCCCAGAGTCGCGTAAGGTCCTTTCATGTTGAAATCGTCCTGCGTGAAAGTGCTCCCGGACGCAGCATCTTCCCACCTGCCTTCCACCTCATAAACCTTCCTCGTCGTCTCTTCCACCATCCCCTGTATTTCATTGATGGATCCGGCAGTTATTCGCAAATGCCCATCTGATTTTTCATTGGTCTCCCTGCCCGCGCTAAACAGACCACCATGAGAAGTGCCTGCCACTCCAAGCATCAGAACCAGAACAATCACCAGCTTGATCAAGTTTCTCATCATATTTAACGTCCCCGGCTGCAGTTGCTAAATTTTTACCACTGTAATCACGGGATAAAAACATAACATTAAAAGAGAAGCAAGATGCTTAACTCCAAAACCCGGAAAATCGCAGGAGAATTACCGCGGCCTGATTTCGATACAAGCCTTGCGCGGGAAATAGCACGATTCATACTGTTTATGCATCGTCCTGTAGCAGGGTTCTCCGCCGTCAGGAATCGAGAATGTTTGACGAATCAAATACCTGGCGAGACTGTTCCAATCGGAGAACCGGTATAAACCCGACGAAGAAACCTGCTCCAACCCGTGTAATGATACCCCCTGCTTCTCAGCCAGTTTGACCAATGTGGTCGATTGATGAAGAAGCATCAGCTCCGTGTCGCCGAAAAGCCAGACGCGACCACCCCCGACGACAAACGCTACAATAGCTCTTGCCGTGTCCTCACGAAGCAGGGAACTAACCGGAAAAACCAAGTCGCGTGTTTTCTTGAGATAACCATCGGCAATCATATAACTATCACAGACGTCATAGTCGGTGACCCTGCGTAGCGCCGCACAATTGGCAACAAGATCCTCCCACGAGAACCCATCTATGCATAACAAATCATCCTCCACAGGGTAGAATACCGCAACTGAGGTTTCAGGCGGATCAACCACCATCCCGGGCCGGAGCTGTCTGTGAACTTCCACAGCCCTGAGGATATTTTGCGGATCATCGTGGATGAGCGCCGCTCCATTTGCCAGGGATTCGTACAGGCCATTTGCAGCGTTTTCCTTTTCAAGGATCAGCGCCGCCTCAGTTCCAAACGGCGCCCCGTAGAAGTGAGCCGCCGAAGCAATACGACGGGCAAGAAGATTGCTTCGATCAAACGACTTAAGATGCGCACAGCCTGTCCAACGGGCGGTCAGGCCGTGTTTCGCCGCCACTTTAGCAGCCAGGCTCTTTATTTGCCCAATCTCCATGGTTTCCCGCACGTGCCCCATCGGCAAACCGCCTGTCACGCCGGGATAGTGCTTCCTGTACAGCCCGCACACGCGGTCGGTGAAGTCAAGCAGCGAACCGGTCGCCCACTGCATGCAATCGTCGCGCTGCTTCAGCGGGTTCTTTGCAAACGGGCGTTTCGGCACCAGATCATCACCAAACGATGCCGCCCTGACACCCCACGCCGCGTTCAACGCATCGATCGAACCATATTTTTCTTTCAGCGCCCCGGCAAATGACGCACGAGCACAGCGGTCGCCGAGCGGGTAACCGCCGGCTGGTGAAGAGAATCTGTAATGTTTCGAGTGCACACCATAATCAACCTCACCGTAAGTACCCGAGATCGAGTTGTAGACAAAACTCAGCCGCCCTTTCAGGACATCAGCACTGACACCCAGCAGCCTGTCATATACCTCGACAGTTTTGGGATCCCACAGAGAGAGAACAGCAGATTCGACGCTGTTATCCACAGCACGAAACCTGGCATGAATCTTGTGTTCGGGATCGTACCATGCCGGCGGATAATGAAACCAGGCAAACATGCCAACCTTGAGACCTGCGTTGAGCACAACATCCATGTCACGAAGAGTGCGCGACCAGTCGAATCGACCTGGTTCAGGTTCGATCTCCCACCACGCCACCCGCATCTCAACGAGCTCTACGCCCAAATCACGTAGCTGCTTAAGCACATCGGGCTTGATGGCATCGCATAAGCCGTTACGAACGACATCCCTGCCCATCGGTGTTTCCAGATTCAGATGCTCTACGGGAATGTGCCGCGTATGGAAAGCCGGATGCCGAGCAGTAACTGCTGTTTGACCGCCAAGCAGTTTTCCGCCAGAGGCACAGATCATACCTGCCGCCAGGCTTTTAAGAAAGTCTCGCCGGTCGAAGAATATTCTAGCACAATTACTCTTCCTCGCTTTCATTTCAATTCTCTCCTCATGTCATTCCACTGCCAGCGTAAACCTTAATTTCTCACCAAACCACGCACGGCCTTCGGCGGTCATCTGTAACTCGACTTTGGTTTCGGCAGTGACACCCTTTGTCAGAACGAATGTCTCCCCAAATTCTGCATCTTCCAAATATGGCGTGTCCTTGAGTATAGGTTGCCTTACTTTCAGTCCTGAGCCTTCAACAGATGCCATATAAACCGCACCCGGCTTTCCATTACAACTGGCCGGTGTCAGCCATGTAGCTTCCTGAAGGTTACCAACTGACGCCACTGCAACAATCTGCTTGTTACCAGGCACCCTGATTCTTGTACCATCAGCCACATTGATCCACTCACCGTCACCACATTTAATCCTAAACCAGTTGAATTCCGCATTGAGGTACTTAGGCGGATTTTTACCATTATATTTCGTGTTACCCACAGCCAGCAACGGCGTGTCAGAGGAAGTCGTTCCCGTGCCGGCCGTACGCACACCCAAATGTTTTCCCATGGCCACCGCTTCCCGGTACGCATATGCTCCGTCATTGCGGGCGACATGACGCATCCCACCGCTGTGTGCATCACTGTCCATTGTGAACCAGGTATCGGGTTCAGGATAACATTTGGATGCTTTGATCAGAGCACCATATTTTCGCAGTGATTCTCCGCTCTCGCGCAATGTGCCGTCCGAATTGAAAATTCCGTAATCACTCTTTTCACTTATCCTGTATCCTCCAGCCATCCACCAGGGCGCAAGACCATTGGCACCATTCTCATATGCTGTCTTGTTAATCACCTCATGACATGTCATCTGCGTTTCCAGTTGTACTGGACCTGGAGCCATGGTTTTGTCGTCCCACGCATTGTGACCATATTCAATCCACATGTATGGCTTCCGCCTGGTTATAAATGGAATGTAACGGTTGATAAATCCGGCAACCGACGCCGCATTTGTAAGCGCGTGCGGCTTGAAGTCATACCCCTCCATGGCGAAAAAATCTACGTGCTTGTGTGTCGATGTGAGCGTGAAATCGAAAGGCGAAAGATTACCCTGACGGTAACTGATCAGATGGTTGGGATCGAGCCACCGCAGTTCACGTTTTGCATTATTCCAGTGGCGGTTCATCAAATCAGCCATGAAACGGCGATACGCACAAACCATCACGCGCCATGGTCCGTCTTTCACCAACTGATCGGCGGAAGGAGAAGTGATTATACCATCCTTTCTCGGTACAGGCACACCCCAATCGGCCTCGGCGTTGGCAAGACTCCCGTATCGCTCGTTAATCCATTTCTCCCAGTCCTTATCCCATCGCTGACGATAGTTGGGTTTTCCCCACCCGAAGGCCTTCACGTTATCGCTGAAAACCCACCAGTTGGGCTCCCAAACCAAGTCCCAGCCCATTAGCGTCGGATTGTCGGCAATATGTGTTGCACGAAAGAACTCCGCTACATTTTCTTTCTGGAACCCAAATGGCGTCATAACACCCTGGAAATAAATCGGTTCATCAGTGACAGTATATGTCTGCAGGTAGGCCAGCACATGAATTCCATGGTTGCGGCATCGCCTCAGGAAATCGAGGGCAGTCCTGCGGTCAGTCTGGTGATTTATACGGATAGCCACAAAGTTGGCGCCCATGGATTCAAGAAGTCCCAGGTCACCATCTACCTCCTCGGGATCATAAAAACCCGGCCGCAGCCAGTGATAAACGTAATCCTCCTGCTCCAGTGCAATGGTAGAACGTGGCCAGTAGTTTGCGCCTATCGGAAACCACTTCTTTCCTTCGAGCCAGAAATTACCGTCTTTCACTGTTACGTAAGCGTCACGCGCCGGTTTATCAGTGGATAACACACCCATTTCGTGCTCTATGACATCAATGATCCTGCCCTCACGCAGCAGTTCCGTTGTTACAACATAGTCCTGGCTGTCAAACCGTTTCGTTATCCACTCAAAAGACACTTTCCCCGTTTGGCCCGGCTCAATAATTAATTTTGCAGCTTTCTCAAAAACCTTGCCTTGATTTCCCTTAACACAGACACGCACACGAACATCCATTGTGGCTGCTCTGGTACCATAATTGACTACTGCTCCTCCAAGCTCAACATTTTCGCCCGGCCAGTATGAAAACTCTCTGGAACCTGCATGGGAAATGAAAACACCTTCCGAGATTTTCTGCGCCATATCAACGAAGAGCTTTGTGGCCGCAAGTCTTTTTAAGGTCGTATTGTCCGAAATGGCACAGAATGCGCATACCGATCCTTCCGACACGATCTGCTCACTAGGCTTATTCACATGTACCAGCCGCCGGACGGCATCATCGAAAGCGGCTCCTTCGGATAACGGCTTATTATGAACAAACATCCATGCCACCGTACCACGCACCCTGCCGGATCCGTCATACGCTTTAATCAACGGTATCCACCGCCACTTGTAGCCACGCTCGAAACCTTTGCCTTCGGGCCGTGAATAACATGATGACATTGCGGCAGTTACCGGCAAATTCGACTGCATTTCGGAAAGAATTCCCTGTATCTTTACCAATCTCAGCGCGGCGATGTCCTTCAATGGATACAGTTTATAAGCGGGAGAAAAAGTCTCAACCAGCATTTTACCGGGCAGAACCGGCGTTCCCAGAATAAGAAGGCTCCCCTTGCCACGCAGGTAATCAGCCAGTGCTTGCTGGCCTTTCTCAGGATAAACCCCGGCATTTGGAATGACATAAAGAAAATATTTCCGAGCTGAAAGTACAGAGGGATCACATGCGGCTTCAGCCGAAAGCAAGGTGACCTCAAACTTTGCCTGCCGCAATGCATCAGCAACCGCATCAGCAGTAGCTGCGTCAACACCCGCAGCCGAATCCTTCAGTATAGCGATCCGACTCCTAAGCGTGTCAGGTATTTCTACGGCAGTTCCATACAATGTCAAAACCAGCAGCCATACAGTTAGAGCACACGCAGGAACAACTCCCCCGATTTTCATAATATATTCTCCTGATAATTATTCTTATTCACTTTTCATCCAGCCTGTTCAGGTTGAAAATATTCAGTCCTGTCTTCTGTCAGAACAGCCCCAAAAAGTGCAGCACAACTTCCGAGGCGGCTCGCAACCACTCCCTGTACGCGAACAGCTGCTTTATTCAACACCAAGCTCAAAGCCTCAGAAAACAGGGTAAAGTCTTTCGCGATCTGGCCACCCACAATGATCAGTTCCGGATGTAAAGTCCCGCATAACGGAAGAAGCACGTTACCCAAGTCCTCCCCGAATCCGGCAAACAAATTAACAGCCTCCTGATCACCCGCTTTCGCAGCCTCCGCAATTCCTTTGACACCGAAAGCCGGATCATAATCTGGTCGGGTCAGCCGGAATTTCTTCACAAGGGCACGGGTCGACACATAATCCTCAACAATTCCATCTTTAAACGGACGTTTCCAAACGCTGACCTCCGGCGCCGGGCTGCCCAAAGCATTGGTCAGAAATCTGCCATCAATACAACAAGCCACGCCTATGCCTGTGCCCAACGCAACACCAATCGCCCGCTTCGCCCCCTGCCCGGCGCCACGCCACATTTCCCCGGCAAGGAAAGCATTTGCATCGTGCCTGAAAGTTACAGAAATCCCTGCAATTTCAGGAATGACTTCGCGCAAGGCGTTCACCAACATGATATCCTTTATACTGGAAAACTTGTGTGTCATAAGACTTACGCCACGGGCGTAATCGAACGGCCCGGGTATTGCAATTCCTATGGCACTAATCGTATCGTCAGCCTTCTTCAATCCGGCAGCAATCACATCTGCAAATGCACGGATGATTGTCGTGACATCCGCCTTCGAATCGACCGGAACAGGCTTTAATTCCACCATCAGTCCATCCGCCGAAATCACCCCCGACTTGATGAAGCTGCCGCCAATATCCAGTGCCAGCACGTTGCCTCTTATTTCAGCAGTGTTTTGGTCACTTTGCATGGGTCTTTTCCCAGGTTGATTATGCCGTACTTCCCCATAACCGCAGGCACAACCACCATGTCACAATATTTCATTCGGTAACAGCGTTCAGGATTGTCGAGTGCATATACCAACGCCTCTTCACCCTCGACAAGAACAAGCACATTGAACTTGCCGTTTGTGTTGTCCTTGATACAACGGTCGAACTCCAGACGCCTGAGACTGAAAAAAATCTTCTCATGCTCACCCAGAAGCAATTCTTTCCAGCCCTCCCCTTCACGCAGGACTTTCGTCTGGGGCCGTAGCACGCCGTCAATCGCACTTCTCCGGCATGACGTATTCACTACCTTCATACCATGTTTCGAGTGGATCGGACGCGGAATGCCGTTCAGATCCAGCCGCAGGTAATCGTACATTTTAAAGGTATAAGAACCGACAGTACATGACCCTATCTCCAACACCACCTGATTTCTGCCGGATGCGTGAAGAGTCCCGCCGGGCAGAAGGAACTGATCTCCCCTGCGGCTCTCGAACGAATTGACATATCTCTCGTAATCAAAAGGCTTGTGTTCAGTCTCGGCTGTCCGGACATTGGTAAAAAACTCATTGATATCGGCATCATCCTTAAAACCCAGATACGTGCGCGAGCCGCCGGTTTTCACCACGTAATAACTCTCGTCCTGCTGGAACGGTTCTCCAAAATTTTTCTTCGCGTACTCAGCCGGAGGATGTACCTGTATCGACATGTTGCCATCGCCGGCATAAGTATCGTCATAATTGAACCGGATCGGGAAAATACGCCCAAAGCGGCGTACACTTTCAGAACCCATGAGTTCCTCTGAAACTGCACGGAAAAATGTCGGGTATGGTATTTCCAGCGTGTGCTTTCCAACTTTAACCAGCAGACTGACTTCATTCGGAATCAGGTCGAACACCCAGGCACAGTTCCGCATATCTTCAGGTAACCTGCGCAACTTTTTGATGAACTGGCCGCCCCATACACCTTCAAGGTAAACAGGTTTGCAGCGGAACGGCATCTTAACCAGTTCAGAAATAACCTGCTTAAACGCCTTGAAAGCCAGAAGTTTCAGATTATCAGGCTTGTTACTGTCCACGTAGAACGTAAGGGCGCCGGTCAGGATCAGCTCTTCACGGTGTTTCACAGCAAGTTCATAATCAAAATAATACAGACGCCTGAAAATCTCATTAATACTGCGCTTGCCGCTATCCCCCAGCGGCTTTACCGCGCCGGCCTTCACGCGTAACGCCGTCTGTAATGGAGTCACATCATAATATGCAATCACGTCGTACAGCTCGCGCAGTTCCCTGCATGCCGAACCGCAGCCATAAATGATAATGACCTCTTTTAGATTGGACCCGGCTTTTTTCCGGCCAAGCCACAATGCTTTACGTTCGGCCAGACGTCTGGGGTCGAAAAGCTCTTCAATGCCGCCATGGAAGATTTTGCCGAACAGCAGTACCGGATCAATCTCCCTGTCAATCGGCAAATTCTCTGCCAGCATTTTTTCAAGCTCTTCCGATCCTTTGTAACATTCCGCAATATCGACAGAAGTCATGCCAATGTTTTCCGGGGCCAGGGCATTATTCAGAAGTTCAATTGAACGCTCCCACTCGGCACCGATGTAACCATCGAATGCGACGAATAGACATTCTCTGCCGGCAACACCCTTTATTGCTTTCACCATCGCACGAATCACCGCATCGTTGCCTGAAGACATTGCAACAGCAGTTTCCGGCGGGAGCTGCGGACGATTGATTGCGTTTGTGTCATCATAAGGATACGGATGGAACATGAAACTCATTATCTTCTCCAGATTCTTTGCGAGGGAGTTTTCTAATCATATGAAAATCCTTTTCCCGCTCCATTTGTAATTGAGGGTACGACAAGCCACGCCGTGGGAACAATGCCCGTTTGCGCATAATTAACAAACATATTGCGCAACGGCTTGCCGCCATCAGGCAATCGTGTTATTGTTATATTAATGCCTTCTATTCTGAAAAGAACGCCTAAGGTGCTTGTAATCCAGGAAACCTGTTTACAGCCTGGACGGGACAAACTGCAGGGTATCTTCAATTATCTTCATCTGTACGGACCATGGCATCTGCACCTTATTCAAAGCCGTGCGGACGAGCAGAAAATCCGTTCACTTCACAATTGGAATGAATATGACGGTGTAATCGCCGATCATATTGTTTTCGAAATGGTAAATGTTCTCAAGCGGACACGCAGTCCGGTTGTGCTGACGATCTACCCGGACGACGCCCTTAAACCGCCATCCCCATTCGCCAGGCTTCCGTGTGTCATGGAGGATTCGGCCAGCACAGGTGAGGCTGGTGCCGCTTATTTCATTGAGCGGGGATACAAACACTTTGCGTACGTCGGCGAAGTACTGAACCGCGGGTGGTCAATAAGTCGTGGCGCCGCATTCAGAAAACGGGTCGAGAAGACCGGAGGCTCATGTGACATGTATCCCGTTCCCGCCACCAGCACCGACTGGAAAACGGAAAGGAAATACCTTCTGTTCTGGTTGAAATCGCTTCCCAAACCCGTAGGGCTCCTTGCCGCAAAGGACAGTCGGGCGCATCAGGTGATCGATGCATGTGCCGAAGCTGGCCTGAGGGTCCCAAACGATGTGGCGATACTGGGCGTCGATAATGACGAACTGATTTGTAATGGATCCATCCCCTCCCTCTCCAGCATTGAACGTGACTCGCTGACCTGTGGCTTTCTTGCCGCACAACTGCTGGACAACCAAATGCGTAAAGGTACACGCAGGAAACAGGTTCTCTCTTATGGAATCAGCGGAATTATCACGCGCGAATCTACACAGGCCTGTAACACACCAACCGATATCATCGCCGTCAGGGCACGTGAATTCATAAAAATCAACGCTGGAGAACGTATCGGCGTCCCAGATGTTGTCAAACATCTGAACGTTTCCCGAAGGTTGGCCGAAATCCGCTTTCGCAAGTCCTATGGCACTTCAATTCTCGAGGAGATCCAGAATGCCCGTCTGGAAAGGGTCAAGCGGTTCCTGTCGGACACCGACCTTACTCTCTCCGAGATTTGTGACCGGTGTAACTACCAGACCGATATACACCTTCGTCGCCTTTTCAAGAATAGGTTCGGGATCACCATGCGCGAATTCCGGCGCAAGTCACACGAAAAGAAATCTCCCGGTCAGCCTGATTCCTCCTCAAGGTCATAGCGGTAATTTCGCGAAAAACATCGATAAAACGGAGAAAATGGATTGGCGTGTTGATTTGGTTCCTGCTACGGTTTACGTCAAGTTTCACGGTAATATTTGAATATCAATCACGAGGAGCAACAATGAATAATAAATATTCCAGAAGAGAATTTCTCAGCAGAGTCGGGTTGTCAGGTATCGCCATGGGTGTGGGATCACGAAGCCTGTTTGCGGATGAAAAACCCGGCAAGACCGAGGATTCTGCGGGACAGGTGCTGACGGACGACAAAAGTAAGGGCGCAACCCTGCGATCGGGCAAAGTAGTTCAACCCGAAAGGGAACTCCCTGTCAAATACAGCACTGACGTCCTCGTTATTGGCGGCGGTCCGGC
>MHBM01000095.1:0-4682 GCA_001804885.1 Lentisphaerae bacterium RIFOXYA12_FULL_48_11 | reverse complement strand
TATTGATTGAACGGTACGGATGTTTCGGGGGCTTATTCACCGCCGGACTGGTACTGAATCTCAACGGCACATTCTCCACATTGAAAAACGGCGAAAAAATCCAGGTTGCCAAGGGATTCAATGATGAAGTCATCAAGGGGCTGGTTGCACTGGGCTCGGACGGAGTACTTGAGGAACCTTTAATCGACCCGACACCGGATCCGGAAGCGACAAAATACCTGCTGAGCGAGATGGTGCGCACATCCGGGATGAAGATCCTGCTCCATTGCTGGGGCGTGGACGCCATCATGGATGGAAACAAAATCAAGGGCGCTGTTTTCGAGAGTAAATCAGGCAGGCAGGCGATACTGGCAAAGATAGTCATCGATACAACTGGCGACGGCGATATCTTTGCCGCCGCCGGAGCCGAATATGCGAAATACATTAAGCATATCGGGATGAATCACCGGCAGGGCAATTTCTCCGCCAGTGATAAGCACGGCAAGATTCGAGGCGCCGGGACACCTATCAACGGCGTACGCTGGATCAACATGCGCGGAGAAAAGGGTGACGGCATAAGCATCGATGATCTTACAAAGCTGGAACTGGAATACAGGAAGACCATATGGGAGAGCGTCCAGAAGAAGAAAAAGGAAAAGGGCTTTGAAAACCTGTTCGTACTGGACACTGCCACACAGATCGGGGTCAGGACAACCAGGCTGTTGAGGGGGGTTACACACCTTAAGTTCAGTGAGTCACTGGACCCGAACAATTTCAAGGATATCATCGGTGTTGGAAGCCAGCTGGATACTTCCAAATACCAGGTTCACATTCCTTATGGATCACTGGTTCCCAAGAGCGTCGACGGACTGCTTACGGCAGGCCGGTGCGTATCCATGGAATTCAGGCTGGTCGATACAGTCCGGCTCATCCCTGTCTGCTTTACGACGGGCCAGGCCGCGGGCACAGCCGCAGCAATCGCCATAAAAGACAATTGCGAGCCGAGAAATGTCGATACAGGAAAATTACAGAAGAACCTGAAAGAACAGGGAGCTTATCTCGGCTGATCAGAGAGAGCGGTTTATTGACGCTTGTTACATGGGGGTTCATCCATGCCGATGACCTTTCCATCTCATCAGGGCTTCATCGCGCCACTGTGGAGACGCTGGCCTGATCGTTTTGATATGGCCGCACTCTGCATGGGCGCGGCCATGCCTGATGTCATAGACGGACTCATTGCCATATTCCGCGGACACTTCGGTCAAAGTATCGGACATTCACTCATTGGAATGGCAGTACTGGGCATTCCAATGGGACTGGTGCTGCGCAGATTCGTCTTTCGAACAGTCTGTAACCTGACCCCTCTCCAAAATAGAGGATTCCTGGCATATACATGGAATCTTGGTGTTGCCGCCCTTGTTGAGGACGACAAAAGAATCCAACCGGGCAAAAGACAAACGATTATCCTGACCAGTTTGATCATTGGTATATTCTCGCACCTGCTTTTCGATCTCATATCACACGGACATTTTCCATGGTTGCTTCCGTGGATACCCAAGCTCAAAATATTTCCGGATTGGTGGTATGACACCTGGCTGCGGATCTGGTCCCCGACACGTCCTGCAGGAAGAAAGATCGGGCCGCATGCAGTGATATGGGGCTTGCTGTCTGTTGTCGGCATCTGGATGCTTTTACTTCCGGCAATACGATCCTGGCGGACTAGAACCAAAGACACCCATGGAGTCGCACATCACCGTTGAGTTACTACCAGGCCGAGCCCCTGTCTATTCAAACCTGGGAACGGCTCTTGCGGTCAGTGTTTGCCGTTGACATCATACGTTTTTCTGATACATGAAAAACCACCATGTTCTCAAACATGGCTGATATTAAGGGTTATTATAGAAAACAATTTTAGAGCTGAAGCCGGCTGGGGAATGTGTGTCAACCGAACTCGCGGCAATAGATAACGAAAGATCAACGAAACGTGCATTCACCCAGCATGCAGCTTCTTTGATTTTACCGGCTATCCTGGTCTTGATTTATGCTGGTTGGTCTCTGATCGCCTATCGGCCATACCTGGAATCTCCATGGATGCTGGACGATGACCATCGACAGCACCTTCTGGCCGTTTACGCTGATCTGCATCCTGACGATTTTCGCGAACAATTCCTGGTCAAGTACGCGCGTGCATATCTTCCGCCTTTATACGAAAAGTTGCTGTGCGCAGGCTCGACGTTCTGCGATCCGCTTGTTTTCTGTAAATGGCTCGGGATGGGACTTCTCCTCTACAGCTACGTTATGGCTTTTTTTCTGGGTCGGACTATCGGCGGACCGGTGGCGGGGCTCTTGACACTGGCCCTGGTGATACACTCAGAGCCAATCGCCGAAAGCACTTACTGCGGACTTTTCCGATCCTTTTCTTTCCCCCTGGGTCTGACCCTGCTGTACGGCATGGCCGGCCAGCGGAATATTTTTGCGCTTGGCTCAATCCTGGTTTCAGCATTTCTTTATCCTCCGGCATTTATGATTTTCTGGCTCGCCTACGCCCTGTGGTTGCTGCCGGAAATACCAAAGCTGTTGCGGGAATCCCGGCGCCCGCTATGGATATTCCTCTCTGTCAGCGTACTCTGCGCAACGGCAGTGGGATGGTTCATGAGCCGAACGTCGTCACTCGGCGAAAGATATACCAGACAGGAGGCACGAGAGATGCCGGAATGGAACCGACCTTATGGCCGCCTGCAGGAGTTCCCGATACAGACGCGCGGAAAAGACTTTAATCATCATTTGCTCAGCGGACTTAACGGGCGCAACCATGGTGTAAGCGTGGTTCCGAAGTGGACATTACCGTCCGGCAAGGTTAACATGTATATCCCATGGTTATGGCTTATGCTGCTCGGGGCCGGTCTTTGTATACGCCCTATTCCCTACTGGCTTGTAAGTTTCTTTCTTTCCGGGATATTTCTCTACTGGTTCGCGCGTCAGTCGTTCTTCACACTCGGATGGCCGGACCGATATCTGCTATACAACCTGCCGCTTGTAATGTTGCTGCTTCTTCCATTGGCATGGGGCGCTTCGCAACTCCTGTCTTTACGGACACGCATACTGTGGCGTACCGGAATGTTGTTAATGGTCGCCATCATATTTCTCACCACACCGCTGGGATTAACCCTCCCGGGAAGATGCATCATCAATACAGAACACATGCGCGACGAATGGAAAGCACTGCAAAAACTGCCCTCGGGATCACTCCTGGCCGGGTGGCCAACAGACCTCGACAATATACCCATCCTTTCCCATAAGGAAGTTCTTGTAAATTTCGAGCACGCCTACCCTCTTTACAAAAGACATTACACACAGGTGTCTGAACGAATGAACGACAATCTGCGCCTGATATTTGCGACAAATGCGGCAGCAGCGCGGATCGTTGTCAAGAAATACGGACTTACCCATGCTTTCCTGAACCGGACAACACTAAGCCACGACGGCAGGACTCCTGGTATTTTCGCGCCTTTCAACAACAAAGCATCAGCCATGCGCCACGGTTCGCCGCCAACAGCATTCCTGTTCAATCATGTTCCTGAAGAATACATAATTTACAAGTCTGAGAAATTTTTTGTGGTCGATTTAGCCCGCTGGTTATGTATAAATCCATCGGCAATGGAAAACCTGTAGATGAAAAGAAACGTCTTTGCTGATTATATCGACATCGCCCGCCCCACGCACTGGGTTAAAAACATATTTGTGCTCCCGGGGATAATACTGGCAGTTTTTTTCGTGCCGGAAGCATTAACGGCCGGTAATGCCTTGCGGGTTGTAATGGGGCTGATTGTCGCCTGCCTGGTTTCTTCCAGTAATTATGTCCTGAACGAGATCCTCGATGCGCCTTTCGACCTGTTTCACCCCGAGAAAAAGCTGCGACCTGTTCCTGCCGGTCATGTGAAGGTATCCATAGCATATGCCGAATGGGCTCTGCTCGCAATTGCCGGTTTTATCATTGCTGCCGCAATCAATAATCCGTTTCTTTACAGCACCATTTTGCTCTGGATAATGGGCATTGCGTACAACGTCCGGCCTGTACGCAGCAAGGATCGTCCATACATGGATGTGCTCACGGAATCAATCAACAACCCGATACGCCTTGCAATGGGATGGTATTCCGTACTCGACTCTACACCCCCGATTCTCTCCGTATTGGTAGCTTACTGGATGTTCGGGGCCTTCCTTATGGCCGTAAAACGTTTTGCGGAATACCGGCATATTGGCGATGCCACGCGCGCCGCGTCGTACCGGGAATCCTTCGCGCACTATAACGAAACACGGCTGGTGGTGAGCATCATAGTATACGTGACACTCTTTGGAATGTGTGCCGGCGTATTTATTTCACACTTCCGTCTCGAACTGCTTCTGGCAGCACCACTGGTAGCCATGGCGATGGGACGTTACATGCGCATGGCCTACTCGGACGACAGCCTGGTACAGCACCCTGAACTCCTGTATCGTGACAGGAAACTGTTCATGCAGGTACTGGGAGCATTCGCACTCTGCACGATCCTTCTGTTTGTTGATGTTCCTCCATTGTACAAAATGGCGGCCGCGGTAACCTTCCGCTGAACAACTCACACTCAGTCCACAAACCTGCTAGCCCGCTTATTGCATGAGTAAGATATTGGCTCATGCATAAGCGCTTTTGCCCATTCGACTTG
>MHBM01000094.1:4910-14058 GCA_001804885.1 Lentisphaerae bacterium RIFOXYA12_FULL_48_11 | reverse complement strand
CGAAACGAGGAATCTTCGAAGCTGCTTCTCATGGGACGATCCTCCTCGATGAGATCGGAGAGTGCCCACTCCCGATTCAGGCGAAGCTGCTTCGAGTCGTCGAGACCAAACGAGCTTCGCGCCTAGGATCGCTGACAGAGTATCCTATTCATGCACGAATCATCGCTGCCACAAACCGTGATTTGGAACACTCCGTCGAGGAAGGGACCTTTCGAAGAGATCTCTTCTTCAGGCTCGATGTTGTAAATGTGACGCTGCCTCCATTACGAGACAGGATTGAAGATGTTCCGTTATTGTGCGGACACTTTCTTCAAGAGTTCAGTCTTAAGAATGACAAGAAGATTGAAGGAATAACACCTGACGCGATCAACCTTCTTTCAGAATATTCATGGCCTGGCAATATTCGGGAGCTCAGGAATACCATGGAGAAAATGGTGGTGCTGGCGAGGGGTGGGAAACTTACCGCCCGGGATGTTCCTCCTAATATCAGGGATGCTGCTCGTAATACTGTGCCTGGCGGTGTGACAAAGGTTGAACTGGGGGCAGGTCGTGATGCCGGGTCTATAGCCGGTGCCGAGAAGATTTTAATCATTGCGGCATTGAAAAAACATGATGGTAATCGTACAAAGGCGGCAATTGATCTCGGCATCAGTCGCAGGACGCTCCATAGAAAGCTGCGGGAATACGAGAAAGAAGGAATAACTTTACCGGATTCCGGTCCGGGAAAAGACTGAAATAATGTCACCGCTTGAGAATAATATTCAGGATGCAGTGAACAGTGTCACTGAAGGATTCTTCAGCAGGCTGATGAAGATCCTCATATTTATTTTTGTCGGTTTTGTTCTTTTTGGTTCATATTACATTTTTCAGTTCAGGGGGTTGAAGTATGCCGAGAGCATGGAGCTGGCCCAGCTTGCGAGAAACATTTCTATTGGGCGTGGCTATGTGACCAGCTGCATCAGGCCGGTTGATATCTGGTATCTCTCTGATATGCCCAGCTATGCGTTCCAGGCGCAGAGCTGTCCGGATATAAGAAATCCACCTTTCTTCCCCTCTATTGTCTCTATGGCTTTTAAGGTTGTAAAGCCTGCCTTTACGTTGAAACCAGGATCTTTATCTTTTGAGCCTGAAACTAAGGTTATCATTCCGCTTTGTATATTATTTACCCTTATGACGGGGATGTTCATCTATCTCGTCGGGGTCAAGCTTTTCGGTTGGCGCGTGGCTGTTGTGGGCGTGCTTGTGTTTTTCCTGAGCAAATCTGTCCTGGATGAAAGTATCTCTGGTCTGCCGTCTTCCCTGTTGATGTTGCTGGTGTCTGCGGTTATTTGCGCGGCCCTTAGTTTCAGGGAGGCGTATGAAGGCAATAAACCCGTCAGATTTATGGTGCTGTTGTTTTTTATTGCCGCCATGTTGTCTGCTGCAATTTTCCTGACTAGTTATAAAATGAGCGTGTTTATCCCTCTTCTGGCTTTTTTTATGGTTTCGGGATTCCTGCGTAGAAGCTGGCATGTTGCAGGAGCATTTCTTCTTGTTGTCTTGATCATAATATCGCCGTGGCTTGTCAGAAATCTCAAGGTTAGTGGAAATATTGCTGGTATCGCACATTATTCCGCTCTTTATGAGACTGCGTTGTACAAGAATTATTCGTTTGATCACGAATGTTCGCCAACTATGAACAATACTAAGATAGCCCGGGCTTTGAAGCAGAAGTTTATGACAACCTTTCCTGAAATGTGCGAGACCGGGTTGAGAACTATTGGAAATGGCTTAATTATCTGCCTGTTTCTAGTCTCGGTATTCAACAAGTATGAAAGGGAAGAAGTTAACCATTTGAAATGGAGCTTGCTGGTAATGCTCCTGCTTGTGGCTGCGGCAGGGGCAATATTTCCGGCCGGGAATAGTAATGTTTTTATCCCGTTCCTGCCGCTGGTGATTCTTTATGGAGTGGCCTTCTTCTTTTCAATCATTGATCGTGATGAATTTGCAGACCCTGCGTGGAAGATTACCTTCGCTGCCGTCCTGGTGCTTCTTTCGGCGCTGCCTCTTGTTTTTGCGTTTTCCAGTCGCCGGGTAGCATCTCCTTACCCTCCGTATTACCCGCCTTTTATTTCTTATGTAAGTAACCTGCTGACGCATGAGGAAACAATTTGTACTGATATTCCGTGGGCTACGGCATGGTATGGAAATCGTAATTCTATCCTGCTTCCAGCGACGATTGATGAGTTTAAGAAGATCAATGAAGGGAAAGCGCGTATGGCAGGGTTGTATCTGACTACAGTCACAGGTGATATGCCTTTTAACAGTACGTTTGTTGCCGGTCCCATGCGGTCATGGCTTCCAGTCTTGAACGGAAATGTTCCGAAGGATTTTCCATTAATGCATGGCATAACCCTTCCGGAAGGACGGAATGATCAACTTTTCCTGACGGACAAGGATAGATGGGCGAGGCCTTCAGTTGGAGCTGGTTCTGCTTCTGGCAGTTCGAAGTGATAACTGATTGCAGGCTATCTGTCTTCATCCTGCAATGCTTCATTTGGACGGGACAGGTTCCAGTAAAAGAAAATTCAGGTTTGTGTCCGGTTTTGCGCCGAACTCAAGAGCTGATTTGTAATGTTTCCTGGCCATGTTTGTGTTCGCCGGTTTCGTGGATAGGAATATCTGAGAGAGATTGTAATGTGCTTCGGCAGATTTGGGGTTGATCGCCAGTGTTTCTTCCATTTGTTTTGCAGCGTCCTTGACTTTGCCGAGTCCGAAATAGGCTGTCCCGAGAATTATGCGAGCGGTAGCGTTGAAAGGATCTTCCTGAATCAGGGATTCGGCTATATACATTGCGTTCTCGAATTCATTTTCCCGGCAATGAACCATGCCCATGAGTATTCGCAGGGTTTTGTCGTCTGGTTCAATCTTGAGCCCATCCATGAGTGACGAGCGGGCTTTTTGAATATCACCTTTTTCAATTAATAATTTTGCCTCGACCTGGATTCTGTCAATTGTTGCCTTGTTGTCTTGAGGTGTGGTGCTGGCAGGGGTTGGGACTCTTGCCGACTCAATTATTGTATTTGTCGGTGTTGCAGAAACCGGAGGTTTTTTTGAATTATTTTTTTCCTCGGTGATGGCGGAGATTTGCTTGTCGTCTATTTTTTTGAGCAATGCCTCGAGCTGGTTATTACAATATACAATGCGGAACTGGGTAACCCCTGGCTGCCAGTCAGGATAGTTCTTGGACAGTTTTGTGTACGAAAAGAGAGCTTCCTGGTAATGCTTTATCGCGCTGGCGTAGTTTTCCGTATCGCGTGCCTCATCTGCCGTTGTCAGCATTTGCTGGGCTTTTTTGAATTGCATGGAGGCTGAGGGTTTGCCGTCATCGCTGCTGGCGGCAGAACTTAACCCGGCAACCAGAATAAGAATGCTGAACAATATGCTCCTGATCATCTGTCCTGTTTCCCTTTTGAATAAATGTGGCAGTGTATAGTTATTGGCGGTTTTCTGGCAAGGGGGTAAATCGCATACTTCTATCTTGGCGTTTTAGGGTGGATGGTGTAGAAATTGCGCAAATGACAACGGGTCTTGATCAGGATATGCAGTATCAGCCGCGGAAACGCAGGCATTTCAGAGGTTACAGGCGTTTGAAGGTGGTGCTTCTCGCTGTTGGTGTTGCCGGTTTATTTCTTGGGTTGTTCCTGCTCTGCTGGTATGCCCTTTCCGGTAACATTAAGTTGTTGAATATAGGTATTATCTACGTGCTTGTTTCCCTTATTGTGGTTGGACTGCGTGGAATTATGGTATATCTCGGTCGTTCGTCGAATGAATGAGATGGATGCTGCGTGCAACGAAGGTAAATTTTATGATTGAGTGTAGAGGCGCCGTTAAATGGGTGGGAAGCTGCTATGGGGTTGATCTGCAGGCCGGTAAACCTGTTATTGTCCGTGCAGAACGTACGCGGGGCCGGGTCAATTGTTTCCCTGTTGCGGAAAGCGATCCCTCATTTGCCAATATGCTTAAAAGCGGCAGGGCCATAGTGGCTGGTAGTCTAACTGCTGGAGAAAGCCTCTCGTGCTGGCTTGAGACTCCATTCACTTCCTGGAACAAGTCCCTCAAGGTTCTTCCAACCCTGCTTGACGTTCAGCTGCCTTTTGCGCTGGAGGATTGTGCCTATGATTTTATCCCTGCGGGTGAGGCGAAACGTACCGTTTCTCAGGGAGGAGAAATTCTTCGACCTGAAAAGGTCATGGCCCTTGCGGTTGCTGCCAGATTTGTTGATGTGAGAAAGAAGATTGATACATTCAAGATTTCCGGAATGGATCCCGTAGTTCTTGATCAGGAGGGGTTGGCCCTCTGGAGCCAGAGCCTTTTCGAAGTGCCTGTAGTCCCCGGGGGTGAGCATGCTCCGCGGGTTGTGATTTATCTTGGCAGTGACCGTGTTACTGTTGCCATAGGACGGGGAGTTGACTTTATCAGTGCTCATGGAGTTGGAGGACAGCCCAACGCCGGACAGATAGCAAGGTTGCTCAAGGCTCAGCTTGAGACCCCGAAGGGTAAAACGGAGGCGGATGTCAGCTGGCTCTGGGCAGGGCCGGGTGTTGTGAATTCTGATTTCCAGGCTAAACTTCAGCAATCCCTCTGTGTCGACTGGCCAGGCGCATCGGTTGTGCATGATCAGCCCGAGACTTTCCTTGCCCGTGCGGTGGCAACCCGTGCCATCACCGACGGGCCGTTGAGATGCAATCTGCGAAGTGGTGTTCTGCAGCATGACATGATTACCCGCAGGGCAGAGACAGAACATGTAAGGACTGCGTCGCTTTGTCTGGCGGCCGGAATACTTCTTTGTGCTGCGAATATTACCTGGGGGATGATGGTGAATCACAGGGGATCCCTTTTGGATAATGCTGTAAATGATATTAAAGATAAACTAGCTGGATTCCACGTTGCCGCCAAGGGGGAGAATGGGATCAAAATTGTGCGTGAAGCTATAGGTCCCCGCAAGGAGCTTTTGAAACCATTCCTTAGAAGATTTGAACCGTCGCTTGCCGATAAAGTTGTTGTGCTTGCGGATCTGGCAAAGAAAAATGATCTTCGTTATGAAACATTTTCGCTCAGTCGGGAAAAGGTCAGTGTTGGAGGCACCGCTGGAGGCTGGAAGAAATGCGAAATGCTCCTGGATGCCCTGAAACAGATGGGGTATGCGGTCAAGATGGACAGGAAAGAATCGCTGGCAGATGAACGGATTTCTTTTTCCGTTATTACTGCAGGGGGTGCAAGTGAATAATAGCGCCCGGGTTGGATTTATATGGCTGTCTGCTCTGGTGTGTCTTGTCGCCGGAATTGTCATGACGATACACAATCTAAAGAGAAGTGAATCTATTGAGGAAAGGTTCCGTAAGCAGATCGGTGAGTTGAAAATATTGCGGAGCCAGGAATCCGACTTGAATCGTCATGAAACAGCGAGAAGGGAATATGAGCTGGTCACCGATAAGAAGCCTGTTCCCCTTAATACTGTTCTGCAGGAGACGTTGGCCGGCGTTAAGGTCGATGATGTGCGTGAGTCGAGGAAGGAGTTGGTCGATGGTTGGGCCCTCCGTCAAAAAGAAATTTCCATCAGTGATGTTCCTCTGGACAAGGTGATGGATTTTGTCGAGAAAGCAGAATCCCATAAGTTTCCGTGGAGCCTTGCCAGGTTTGTTGTGCGTTCTGCGCCTCTTGCCAGCGGTAAGGGCCAGGTGACGCTGTTGATGGAAAGTCTTGAGAAAGTTGAATAGGGCATTTCGTGCAGACCCTGGGAGATATGTATGGCAATTCTAGATCAGATAAAAAAACGTTATTCAGTCAGGGCTTACAAGGATCGTACTGTTGAAAAAGACAAACTTGATGTGGTGCTGGAGGCTGCACGTCTTGCCCCGTCGGCCAAGAATTTCCAGGAATGGCGGTTTGTTGTTGTGCAAGATGCAGCAATGAGAAAGAAGCTGGTGCCGGCTGCTAACAATCAGGCCTTTGTGGGCCAGGCTCCTGTTATTATTGCGTGCTGTTCGGCCCAGTCTGATTATGTTATGCGATGCGGACAGCTGTCGTATCCGATTGATCTTGCGATTGCCATAGACCATATGACTCTCCAGGCGGTTGAAGAGGGGTTGGGTACCTGCTGGATCGGGTCTTTTTACGAGGACCAGGTCAAGGCCATTCTTGGTGTTCCTGACAACGTGAGGGTTGTTGAGCTACTTGCGCTGGGATATCCGGCTGACCGGCTGGGCTACAAGAATCGTAACCCGATCGAAGCCATTGTCTCGTATGACAGGTGGGCCTTCTAACCTGCCCTCAATCGTAATCTTACTCTTAATCATAATCGCGTATATCCGATTATGATAATGATTAAGATTACGAACACGAAACGCTGACTTTAGAATCAATGCGTAACCGGCGGGATTGGCCCTTCGTCCCGAAACCGGGACTCTGGGCATCCCGATTCGCGTGTGGATGTGCTTCTCAAGCCTCGGAAATGAACATTGACAATATAACTCTGATCGGTAATAATAAGGTAATAATTGAATGAAGTATGAAGTCAGAATCAAGAAGAAGGCTGAAAAGAATCTTAATCGGTTATCCTTGGAGGTAAGGCAGTTGTTCTTCTTGCTTGTGGAGGACATGAAGGAGTCCGGGCCGATTCAACGGGACTGGAAAAACTTCTCAAAGTTGGGTGAAAATGAATATCACTGTCACTTAAATTACAGTCATGTGGCGTGTTGGACTTGGGAAAAGAATACAATTGAAATAGAGGTGTATTATGTTGGCAGTCGTGAAAAAGCCCCATATTGAAATCGCCCTGAGTGGCGAGAATCCGGTTGAATTGTTGAATTGGATTCGGCGTAGGTTTGAAGTGAGCATCTTGACGCCACGGCGCGAAAAGAGCGTTCCAGTTGAAGAGACTGAATTTTGGCGGGACATGAACAAGAACCGGGCCGGCAATCTTCTGGCCGGCGCCAGGCTGAAAGCGGAAATGACTCAGGCTGAACTGGCGGAGAAGGCCGGTATTCGCCAGAACATGGTGAGTGAATACGAGAACGGAAAACGCGCGTTGACTAAGGCTATGGCAAAGCGATTCTCGGGAGTCCTGAATGTTGACTTGGGCCGTTTGTTAGCAAACGATTGACGCAGAGTGTTTGTCATGGGTTTTCGTTGTGCGGCCCGAATCCAGACCACCCAAACTTGGGATAGCTGGTTTTACTCCTCCAGTTGCTGTAATGGTCGTGGAAATAGCTATACAAGCACTGATCTGTCAGTACAACCATAAGAAGACAGAGGATAAACAGAGGACGATCTATATCCGGAATTCTTTGCAGATCAGCTCTGACATTCTCCCAATCTCGACCGCCAAAGAAAACAACCGTAGAGTCGCGCATAATGTTTTCTCGCACCACATCGTTCGGTCGCTGATATTCAAGCTGCTGCAGATGCTCCGGAAATTGTCCGTAGAAATAGTCTTTGATCATTGCCGACCAACGCTCACAAATTAAGCACGTTATTCTTTAGTGCGGAAGGTATGACGTAACAACATGTGAGACAAGCGTAAAACGAACCACATTAGGATTTACAATATCAGGGACGTGTCTTTGTGTTTGAAATTAATGTTGACGTAAAAAAGGTGAAGGTTCTAAAAAAAATGAAACGGTGAACCGGTGTATGGGCGGAAGATAGACAAGAAAATCCCCTTTGCGGAAATGCAGGCTATTATGTGCTTTTCTTCAACATTTCCCTGGCGTGTTTCAAGGTTACGCTGGTGAGATCACGTCCGCCGAGCATTCTGGCAATTTCTTCGACTCGATCATCACCCTTTATCTCCCTGATCCCGGTACATGTTCTGCCGCCGCGTACTTCCTTGGCGACAACAAAATGATTCGTGCCGTGAACGGCGACTTGGGGAAGATGAGTGATGCAGAGCACCTGGTGTTTCTCAGCCACTACAGACAGCTTGTTGCCGATGGCATTACCCATTTCGCCTCCAACATTGGAGTCAATTTCATCAAAGACAAGAACCGGTATCATGTCATGATTAGCCAGTACCGCTTTGATCGCGAGCATCACGCGCGATATTTCTCCGCTCGATGCGATGGCTCGCAATGGCCTGGCCGGTTCCCCGACATTCGGGGCAAATCCGAAATCAACCTCGTCAAGCCCTGCAGGGCCTGCCTCGACAGGGCGGATCTGAACGCTGAAAGAGCCCTGCTTGAATCCGAGATCACGCAATTCTTTTGTGATTGCCTTGGCCATTGACTCCGATGCGGCCTGCCGTTCCTTTGAAAGTTTTCCACCTGTCGATTGTATTGCTCTGCTTACTTTCTCGATTTGGCTATCGATCTCTGCAATTCGTTCGCCGCGTGTCTGCAGGTCGCTGAGCCGCTGCCTGGTCTTTTCCAGGTATTCGAGTATTTCGTTGACCGATGCGCCGTATTTTCTTTTGAATTTATGCAGCATGGCCATGCGGTCTTCGAGCCACAGCAGCCGTTCTGAGTCGCCTTCGATGTTCTGGACGCGGCTGCTTATGCTGGAGGTAAGTTCCTGGATTTGAATTGAGATCGATTCCGCTTCTTTTTTCCATTCGCCGGCCTCAGGGAGAAGGGTTTCCAATTCGTTGAGGGCGGATTGAATGGATGACATTGCGCTGAATGCGGATGTTTCCCCATCCGACATGGCGTTGCGAACGGAATCGGAAAGTTCCAGTATGCGCTGGGCATTGGCCATTACCTTGTGTTCATTCTCAAGGTCAGTCTCGTCGGAAGGTGAAAGTTTTGCATCCTCAATTTCCTTTGCCTGGAAGGAGAGCATGTCAATCTGGCGGGCAACCTCGTTGTCGTCGCAGTCCAACTCCCTGCGCCGTACCTTGAGATCGCACAGTTCGCTGTAACATTTCTGATAGGCGTCCCTGGTTTTTGCAACATGTCCAAAGGCATCCAGCAGGTTTAATTGAAACTCCTGGCTTAGGAGTGACTGGTGGTCGTGCGGGCCGTGCATATCAACAAGGAGGTCTCCGATTCTGCTGAGGACTTGGGCGGTCGTTGAGCAGTCGTTGACTATATTTTTTCCGCCGCCGGATGCGGTTAAGATTCTGCGAATAATAAGGAGGCCGTTATCGCATTTATCAAGGCCCAATTCTTCG
>MHBM01000094.1:2084-4892 GCA_001804885.1 Lentisphaerae bacterium RIFOXYA12_FULL_48_11 | reverse complement strand
GATGGATTGGAAAGCTGGAAGATTGCTTCCACGCCACACTGTTCCTCGCCGGCGCGGATCATTGTTTTGTCTGCCCTTTCTCCGAGCACCAGACCGAGGGCGGCGGCCATGATAGATTTACCTGCGCCGGTTTCTCCGGTAATGACATTCAGGCCCTTGCCGTATTCGACCAGGATATTTTCAACAATTGCCAGATTCTTTATGCGCAGTGCTGTTAACATTGCGGTGAAGATACTAAGTGTCTGTTACAGGGCAAAGCAAAAAAACAACGTTAGTAGAGGGAAGAACGGTTTTTGTACGTAAAACTGGCGAGTGTCTGCATATTTGATAGTCCCGTGGATGGTATTCATGGATGTTGACAACGATGGGTCTGTTTTCTAGGTTATGCGGCGTTTTCGGCAGGGTAGCTCAGCTGGTAGAGCAGAGGACTCATAAGCCTTTGGTCAGGGGTTCGATTCCCCTCCCTGCCACCACTCTATTTTCTGTTGCGGTATGATAGTGGTGACCTGCCTGTTTTCTTTTTAAACAGAGCGGAGAAGTAATTCTGGTCTTCATAGCCAAGAGTCCTGCAAATCGAAGCGACTGTCTGTTTCGAATGGCGAAGCAGCTTTTTGGCGGCATCAATGCGCTGCTGCAGGTGATAGTGGGCCGGGCCCATACCGTGAGCTGCCTTGAACCAGTGACGGAACGATGTGTAACCGACATTCAGTTCCTTTGCCAGCTGTTCCATGTCGAAATCCTCGTCAAGATGTTCATGGATATACAGTCTGGCTTCTTCAATGATATGGCTGATGAAATCTGTTCCGTCTCCTGGCTTGTTTTCCAGTGATCGAGTTATATTGGCAGCGGCATTGATGACGATTGCAGCAATTGATTCAAATTCTTTTACCGGGAACCTGTTGGATGGGCCGGTTACCCAGATGGCGGCAAGCGGTGTTTTGTCCTTATTGAAAACAGGGGCGCTCACGCAATGACAGCCTTCAACTTCTTCAGCCACGTCGGTTGCATAACCGCGCTTATGGATACGGGCCAGTTCCTGCAGGTAAGCCTTTCTTGTGATAATTGTTCTTTCATTGAACCTTGTGAATTTCATGCGGCTGACAATGGCGTTCTGCTGTTTCTGTTGGAGAAAAGCAGCTATTGCTTTGCCGGGTGCACCCGTGTGAACAGGAAAGTGCTGATTAACCGCCAGACGAAAGCTGAATCGCTGTGTTCCCTGGACCTGGCCGATTATTATTCCATCAGGAACTGCAAGGTCGAGTACTGCCAGCCCGACGGTTTCCGAGAATTTATCACGTAGTTGTGTCATGAAAGGTAATGCTGTTTTATAAAGTGACTGGTTTTGCATAGCCGGTGGTTTCCTGCTTTAGAGAGATAGTAACATTTATCGGTTTCGTTCTTCAAGCCGTTCTTGCCAGAAAACACATATCTAATTGCCAGATGCTGCATAGACATATCAACCCGTAAACCTGCATAATGTCAGGCAACTTGTTCAATGTGTATTTGGAACCAAAATGCCTTGTTTAATTCAGATATCTGGAGTATTGAACGGAAAATCAATGAACAGAATACCTTGTTGTTTGTTTCTTCTAGCCATCGTTTTACATGTTCCATCATCCTGCTACGCATCAGCCGAAGCTGGCCTTGAGGCTGAGTGGAGAAGCCAGTTCACGATTCTGCAGCATGATATAAGCAACCGGGTATGTATTGCCGGACGGAAAACAGAAATGCAGAAACCTGATGCGTCCATTCTGGAAGGCGACCGTGATCCGGCAGACGTAGTGCTGAGGAGAACTGGGGCGTTGTTGAAGGATCTCGGGCAATCGTCGGTCCGTAAGAATCTAGTTGAACTGGGGAAAAGCCTGGAAGATCTACAGACTACGGGAAGAACGGTTGACGTAAAAGACACAGATACCAGATACAATCTGTTTATCGATGCCTGTAAGTTGCGCCGTCAGATAGCATTTAGAAATCCACTTCTGAGTTTCAAAGAGTTGCTTTTTGTAAAACATCATCGAGCCCTTTATAATCACATGTGCGATCAGTATTACGGCATGGCGGCTCGGCCAGGCGGTGGTCTTTTTGTTATTTCAGACCCGTTTGGTGTGAAACCGGAACTCAGGGATGTTCTGCTTGATTCCACGGTTAAAAATGGCAGGCTAAAAGGACAAAAGCTGGGTGGTGGTCCGAATAAGTCGTACAAAGTTCAGTTTGATGGACTTGGCAACCTTAACGGGGAGGAAACGGAGGGCGGGTCTTTCCTGTCTCCCGAGCTTTCCTATGATTGTAAAAGTATACTTTTTGCTTATGTCGAATGCAGAGGCAACAGGAAGCATGATCATCACACCGATCCATCCCGCGGCCACTCGGCGGAAGGACGTTGTTACCACATTTTCAGGGTGAATGTTGACGGTTCGGGCTTGGAACAATTGACGGACGGAACATGGAATGACTTTGATCCTTGCCTTATGCCGAGCGGCAGGATTGCGTTTATGTCCGAACGGCGTGGCGGTTACCTGCGGTGTGGCAGGGTTTGTCCCACATATACTCTCTACGATATGGCCGCAGATGGAAGCGATATCCGGTGCCTGAGTTTTCATGAAACTAACGAGTGGCACCCGACGGTTGCCAACGACGGCAAAATCGCCTGGACACGCTGGGACTACATTGATCGTCATTTTTCGGCGGCGCACATGCCCTGGACTACGACGGCAGATGGATGTGATCCGAGACCAATTCACGGCAACTATGCATGGAGAGGCGGGCGGCCGGACATGGAGATGAGCCTCAAGGCTATTCCTGCAATGT
>MHBM01000094.1:0-2075 GCA_001804885.1 Lentisphaerae bacterium RIFOXYA12_FULL_48_11 | reverse complement strand
TTGCTACGGCGGCTCCGCATCACGGTCAGGCCTATGGTTCGCTGATAATTATCAATGCACAGGTGAGGGATGACGATTCCGGTGCACCTTTGAAGAGGTTGACGCCTGAAGTCGGATATACTGAAACCAGCGAGAAAGGCACCGAGACATATGGAACCCCATGGCCTTTGAGTGAAGACTATCATCTCTGCGTTTATGACGCGCAAACCAGACCTGAGTATGAAAGCCGGAAAAAGGGATATACCGATGCTAACTACGGCATATATCTCGTTGACTCATTCGGTAACAAAGAGCTGATTTACCGTGACCCGGATATATCCTGTTTGCGCCCGATACCGTTGAAGCCGCGCGCCAAGCCTCCGGTTCTGGCGTCGGTTATAAAGTCATCTGCCGGCAATAAACCGGCAGAAGCCACTGTATCAATCATGAACGTATATGAATCATACAAGCCGTTTCCCGCTGGAACGAAAATAAGAGCACTGCGGGTCTGGCAGATAATCCCTCAATCTGTACCGGCTGTTCGCAACATGGGTGTGCAAGTTCCGGGAACGGGTTCGCTGAATATTGGTCGGTATGTGCTCGGAACCATTCCGGTAGAGGAAGATGGCAGTGCTTATTTCGTTGTTCCTGCCAAACTGCAATTATTTTTCCAGGTTCTTGATGAAAGAGGATTAGCTGTTCAGTCGATGCGATCAGGTACGCATTTCCAGCCTGGTGAAGAACTCTCTTGTCAGGGATGTCATGAGCCAAAGAACCGCGCGCCGGCACCATTGAAAGCGGAGCCAATGGCAATGAAACGTGCCCCATCACGCCTGATGCCGGATGTTGACGGTACCAATCCGTTCAGTTACCCGCGTCTTGTTCAGCCTGTACTCAACAAGTACTGCCTCGAATGTCATAAAAAGAAAGCGGATAAGGCCCCGCGACTGGATTCTGACCTTGTCGAAATGAAGGGCAAGGCGTATATGGATTTCAATACCACGTATTATGCCTCATACGTGAGCCTGGCCCCGAAGTATGGATTTTATGATTATGGGAAAGGCGATGGCAAAACGCATCGCACAACCCCGGGCGAGTTTGGTGCATTAGGATCAAAACTTTATCCGATGCTTGCTAAAGGACATCATGACCTCAAGCTGCCTGCTGACGATATGCGCCGCATTACTGTCTGGCTGGATTCATGCTCGCTCTTCTATGGTGTTTACGAGAAAGAGGGCGGTAAGGCACAGCTCCGCGGTGAGATTGTAAAACCAACCCTCGAATAATCTGGTCGGGACCAGTTGTTTTTTAAAAAGAACCTTTTCAGGTTGGAATAACCCAAAGTTTTATCCGCTTATTCGATCTCGGGACATTTGAAAAAATCTGAAATACTGCTTGTTGTAAGTCATAACCGTGCTAGCATTTTATCAATCAACTGGGACAAAGACGGATGCTGAAAAATTCTGGAGGAAATCTATGAAACAATGTTCCCAAAAAAATCCTTCCATACCGCTACGCCTCAATCGCCGGCGTTTTCTGGCGCAGATTGGTGCAGCGGGCGCCGGTTTCAATCTTCTTCGTGCCGGTCTGCTCCGGGCCGGTAATTCTCCGAACGAAAAGCTCAACCTGGCTTTCATTGGTGTCAGTGGACGGGGCCGTGTCAACATGAATGGTATTAAAGTGCGGGAGCGCGGCAGCTCGGTACAGGCTGATCTCAAGGGGTTGAAGGGTGAGAATGTTACAGCGCTTTGTGATGTAAACGAGGTTGCTCTCGCAGAGGCGGCGAAACAATTTCCGGAGGCGAAGATTTACACTGATTGGAGACGCTGCCTGGACCATAAAGGTCTTGACGCGATTGTTTGTTCGACACCCGACCACACGCATGCCTTCATTAATATCTGGGCCATGAACCGTGGACTGAGTGTCTACAGCGAGAAGCCTCTGGCCAATTCGGTGGGGGAGGCGCGCCTTGTTCGCGAAACGTACCTGAAACACAGGAGCAAGATTGCCACACAGATGGGTATTCAGATGCATGAGACCGATCAGCTGCGTCGCGTGGTTGAACTTATCAGGCGAGGTGCTATTGGTACACCCAG
>MHBM01000093.1 GCA_001804885.1 Lentisphaerae bacterium RIFOXYA12_FULL_48_11 | reverse complement strand
CCCAAGGTTCCACATGATCGTCCCACCATAGGAATAACCTTTGGCACCAAGCCGCGTCCGGTCAACTTCCTTCTGCTGTTCGAGGTAACTCAACACGCGGCGCTGGATCGCATACCAGATGTAATCTGAGGCCTGTCTGGGATCGGCAATGGACTTGCGCTCATATGTCTCTGAATGAATTGGACCAGCCATATCCCGGTCCATGTTGCCATGTTTGAGTTTCTCCGGATACCTAGTATATTCTTTTCGCTTCCCCGTCTTACCACAATAGTCATACGACATCACAGCCCAGCCATCGTTAACGTAGTCGTTGTCAATGGAGGCCGAACCCATCCAACCATGCACATTCAGAAGCCCTGGCGCCTTTACCACCCCAGCCTTTACCTTATATAAGCAATAAACCCTGATTTCCTCGCCCAGCACATAGGCACTTATGTACGATTCCCGGGAATAACAACCATCCTTTGTCTCCTCCTTCACAATCTCCTGTTTGAAGTCCCCTTTATCCGGATCGTAGTCCTTCCATAACTCCAGCGGCGTTGGGAGCGCGGCCGGACTCGCGGCCAGGGCGACTTGAATAAGGAACGGAATACACGAAACGAGACAGGGTATTTTCTTCATCTGAGTGGTGCTTTGCCTTTCATCTGCCTGACCTCGCCACGTCCAATGCTTCGGGCATGCCTGAAGCATTCTTGCGGGATCCAACCTCACTGCGTCATGGCCAGGACATTACGCGACAGAGCAATGCCCTCGATCTCCACCAGGAGGTCCGGTCGACAAACGTCAGCAACCGCGTAGATCGTCGGCAACTCGCCCAAACGCTTTTCGCAGATTGCCCTGACCCGGCTGTAATCTTCCTTCCGCTTGATGTACACACGCGCCAATCCCATCCCGGCCAGTGTGGTTCCCAAGCCAGGCAGCCCGTGACGGGACAAATTCTCCTCGGAAATCAGCGCCGCGATATTGTCAAGAGTCTCGTTCACCTGTGCAGCCGCGTCACCCACATGGCACGTCTCCGCCCCCTTAATACTGGCAGTACCGGAAATGAATATCATCGCATAGTTGCCACAGGTGACGGCCATGGCCCGCGAGAACTTGGGGCTCTTGGGACTGTAGTTGGCGGAATAGTCGTAAGCTGGTGTCTGCCGCGGATTCTCGAGCGGCACGGCCAGAACGTCCGGGCGCTCCGTAGCCAGCGCAATGGCACTCAACTCCAAGCCCAGCCCCTCGGTACCGATGCCGGTACTGGCCGGATAAACTCCGGGCGGGTGGCCCTTGGGCAAGCGGTCGCTCAGAAACTGAAGGCCTTGATATTCGTCCGTACGCGAACGATTCAGCTCCATGTATCGTTGCACGGCCCCCTCGCCTGCCACGATCCCGCCATGATAAATCCACGTCCGGAACACTTGCTCCATGCGCATGTCCACACTGGTCAATAACGCCTTCAATTGCCGGAACGCGGAGACTCCCTGCCCGTAGGCGCCACCTGTGCTTGTCAGCGGAGCCTTCAGGGCGCAGTGGGTCCAGGCCATCCCGCTGTGCCGCGCGATCACCAGCTGTTCGCTGATTCGCGTGATCTCCGTATCTTTCCGACCGCTCCCCAAACCCATTGCCTCAATTGCAATCAGTTTCCCATCACACGGCGGCTGAGCAATGTAACTGGTGGCAGGCAAGTCCTTTCCGTAAAACCTGTGGATAATATCACGGCATTCGTCAATCATCGCCGGGTCAGGCAGAAACACCGCCTGCTGCACGATGGCGCCATGCGCGCCATGCACACTGATCACAGCCTCGATGATGCGAAGCGCATCATCGGCCTGTTCCGCCAGCGTCTTGCCACGCCGTGGAACAGCGGCAGCGAAAACGTGACGCACATCACCCCAGTCAGCCACCGAATATCCAATCCCGGAGGACGAGAACTTTTGAATCGCCAGGCTTTTATCCGGAGACATGTCATGGCTGGGAGAATATGGCCCAGTATCCTTCAACGAACGAAAAACCAGTTTAGTCTGTCCCAGGCAGAACTCGGTACGATAGTCCAGCAATACCTCCGATATCCTGACCCCAGCGACTAACGTGCCATTAGTACTGTCAAGGTCTCTCAGGATACATCCGGTCGACGCGAACTGGATCTCGCAATGCCGACGGGAAATGGTGGAATCGTTGAGGATGATATCGCAGGTTGGGTCGGTCCCGACGAGATAATATTTATCGTTTAAGACAAACTCCCGTCCCTGCAGTGAACCATTAAGAACCAGCAATTTTCCGTCTTGAACCGCAGCATCCGCCTTCTTCTTGGGACGGGCAATGCGGACGGTTGGGTCACCACGACTCCCGCGCAAGTCGCCCCCGGCACTCCGCCCCGTCATGTGGGATTGATCCTGAGACATTTTGTTCACACTCCTTGAATTGCAAGGGCCCTAATCCACAATCGTTGCGTCTATGTTTGTTTCCGACAGAAACAAATGAATTCAGCTGGTTGGAGAATATCGCACATTAGCCGGTTTTTGCAAGCCTATCGTAATCTTGAACTGTAATTTTGCACTACGTGACGTTAGTACCACCGGTTTTAAGCCCCCAAAATACCAACAACACATGCACTCCGCCGTATTTTCTGTGCAATTATTGTCAGCTTATTCTTTTCCCGTCTCAACCCACCTCATATTCCTGAATTCCGGAGAGGGACCTTTCCATTCGGCACCTACGATCTTTGGTTTACTGTCTTTCGAGGCACCTTTCTTCGCCTTCAACGATTCCCTGGCACCAAGACGCAGTTCCTTAATACCCTCCCAGCCGGCCATCTTTTCCCCGTCGCCGTTCATGAAGTCCGACGCCGACAGGACTATGGTCTGCCAGTCCGCCCCGCCCTTGAGCCCCACCTCGGCTGCATAGCCGTCCAGCCCGATCACCAGTTTGTTCGCCTGTTCTGACTTCACATCAAGCGAGAGTTTTGCATTCGCTGGAGCCTTATACTGCGGGTCATACAATTTGTGCGTGTTTCGCGGCCATTTTCCAGTGATATCATAGGTGAACCATTCCTTCTGCCAGCCCGGCTCAAACTGCTCGATCACAAGCGACGGCTTGAGCGTCGCCTTCACCCCGGCAGCAACCAATTGCTCAGGTGTCACCATCGCCATTTTCGACGAGATATTTACCGTCTTCGCCGTGTACACGCCGTAGTAGTAACCCGCGCCCACCACCGGCGTGTCAAGCGGGTAAAGCACGTTCGCATAAACCCACAGCGGTTTATCGACGGCCAACACCGGTATTTCGGCTGACCATTTCTTCCCATCCTGCTTCGCCCCGGCATAATGCCAGAAGCGGGCCGTGGTATTCTCGCGGTCGTTCTTCTCGCCGTGCTTCTGTCCCTGCTGTGTATAAAAGACGTCCACGGAAACTACCTTCTGCGACGAATCCGGGATAACCGTGAACTCCGGCACCCCTTTTCCGGTTTTCAACTCCATTACGCTTTCCGCCGTCTGCGGATATTTGAACGTCTCTTTCAGGTACTGGTCGAACCATAGAGGACCGGCAATCTGGTATTCCCCGGTATCCTGGTGATTGTGGTGCGGCGAGCATGTTACCCGCCAGTCCTTACTCTTGATCTCTCCCAGCGCCCTTTGCAGGTCATCAATGCGTCCGTGAAAATCATTTGCCGGACTGAGGAAGATAATCGGGCAGTCAATACGCTTCAGGCTCTGGTCATCCCTAATCGTCGCATTGTAAAGCGCATTGTCGGTATTGCTATCGCTCATGCCGCCGCAGGACGGCGCCGACGCCTTGACCCGCTTGTCTGCCGCAGTCGTCATTACAGTAAGTTTACCGCCCATAGAATGACCGTAGACGCCCAACTTCTCCGGATTCACTTCAGGCTGCTGCTGAAGAAACGTCAAAGCCCGCCGCGCACCCAGCGTGCAAAGAAACCATGGATTGTTCCGCGGCGATTCAACCGCATCAAGCGTCCAGGCCGCAGGGACGACAACATGAAAACCGTTCTTCTCATTCCGGCATGGTGCGTGATAGGCATCCAGCGCCCCCCAATCGGTAGTAATCTTGTAGTTCGGATCGTTTGTCTTTCCATCCCAGAATAGTTTGACGACATCCGGGTTGACAGAAAATCCAGGCGCGCTGATCCGACCAGCCCACGCAATCGACAAGGTTGCATAGCCGCGTTTCGCGTTCGTCAGCGGTGCCTTGTAGTCTGCATATTGCCCTCCACCATGAATCTGGAGCAGGCCAGGAAGTTTACTTCCACCCGCAGCTTGCCCGCCGTAGCCTTGGCGAAGGCGGGGGAACCCGTAAATGCCCGCCATCATCGCTTTCTCCCCTTTGAAGATTCCAATACGGTACCGTACAATCCTCAACACCACACCGTCCTCTTCCCATTCCTTTAATACTTCGATGTCCAGCGGTTCCTTGCAGGGATCAAATCCCGCCCACATTTCCTCATAACTTTGTGGCGCCTTCCCGTCTTTCAACGGAGGAAGTGTTTCTTCCGCCGCGCCAACACAAACTTTCCCGGCACAACACAAGGCCAGCCCCAAAATCATTGATAAATTATTCATCATTCAACCCTCCATTAACAGAATCATTTTCCCCGACTCTTAATTCGGCACTCGGAAATCATAAACCGAAAATATCTTTATTCCTTCCCATATATTTCCACATGCCGCAGAGCCAGGCCGATCGGCCGTTGTCTAGGACTCTTCGCTTCCAGTTTCAGGTAGCGCGTCTTGCGGCCGGGTACTTCCGCGCCCGCCTGCAACTGGGTCACCAGCTTCTCCCATACCGGCACCAAAGAATCTGCCGTGGCAACTGTCGTCCACGAGGTTCCATCCTCGGACACAGATATCGTAACTTCGGCGTGCGATATGGGCTGTGACTCGATCCGCACCCCGGTTGCCTGCTTTACCTTGCCAAGGTCTATCACAACCGATGGGGCAACATCC
This sequence comes from Lentisphaerae bacterium RIFOXYA12_FULL_48_11, assembly GCA_001804885.1. Taxonomy (GTDB): domain Bacteria; phylum Verrucomicrobiota; class Kiritimatiellia; order UBA8416; family YA12-FULL-48-11; genus YA12-FULL-48-11. The sequence goes on along the minus strand of MHBM01000093.1, from coordinate 9,158 downwards.
TGTTTCGTGCGAATCACCATGCCGTTGTTTGCAGGCCGTTCGGCCTTGAACAACGCCGCACCGGTGCCGTTCTTGTCCGCACGCTCCGTCCCACCCGAAACCATTGCACCTTCCGAGATGATCGTCCCGCAGGCGGGCTCATCGGATAGCGGCCGCTCGGCCGCAACCTTCTGCACCTCGCTTACCGGCCTGTCTAATGTCAGCTCAATAATCGTGTCGACCGTATCCTGTTGCGACTTCGGCAGAATGACGTCCACACCCTTATCTGTCTGCGTGACCTTCGCCTCGCCGCCCGTCAGTACCTTCGCCCCGACAATCTTCTCCTTCATCGGGCCAAGCGAAAGATTGTCACCCCGCCACTCAAACACATGCAGGTAAACCTTGTTACCCGAGTAACAGGTACCGCCCCAACGCCCGCTGACATACGGTCCGCCGCGTGTGCCGTACACCGCCTGGCCGTACTTTGCCAGCCACTTGCCGATCTCCTTCAGATTCTGCACCTGGTCGGGCATGATCTCACCAGTCGGCATCGGCCCGACATTCAACAGCAGGTTACCACCGCCCGTCACACAACTCACCAGGGTACGGATGCATTCGGATAAATTGATCGTCTTGCCGTCCGGCCGATAGGACCAGCCGCCACCATCAACACACTTGGTCATAGTCATGCAGGATTCCCAGTCACTCTCCACCTGGAACTTTCCGATGGTCTGCTCCGGCGTGTCGTAGTCACCCGCCACCATTTTCGCCAGCTCCGGCGTTGGTTTGTCCTCCGTCTTGAATACAAACCTTGCCCCGCGGTTGTTAATCAGAATCCCTGGCTGCAGCTGCTTGATCATTCCGAACAGCCGCTCGAAGGTGTAGTCCTTCCAGTTCCCGCTGACATGATCGAACCACATCACATCCACCCGGCCATAATTGCTCAGCAACTCCCTGACCTGTCCCTCATAGAAATCATTGTATTTTACGTTTCCGTCCTTGAGATAATCCGGGTGGTACCAGTCGCGCGTGGAATAATAGACACCGAACTTCAACCCACGCTTGTGCGCCGCGTCCGCAAGCTCCCTGATGACATCCCTCTTAAACGGGGTATTGGCGATATTGTAATCGGACAGCTTAGTATGGAACATGGCAAACCCGTCATGATGTTTGCAGATGATCACCACGTATTTCATGCCGGCTTCCTTCGCGAGGTCCATCCATTCGTCTGCGTTGAACTTCACCGGGTTGAACTGCTTGTATAGGTTGTCGTACTCCTCGGCTGGGACAATCTGCTCGCCCTTGTGGTCAGCAGGATGTCCCACCCGGCACCAGCTGATCTCTTTTCCGATTATGCTCGACGGTCCCCAGTGGATGAACAGACCGAACTTAGCGTCACGCCACCACTGCATCCTTGAATTCTTCTCCGCATCTGTCTCTGCCAACAGGGAAGCGTACGCAATCATCAACATCATGGTCAGCAAAGCATATATCTTTGTAGTTCTCATTTACACCCTTTCTCATTCAAACGGGATCAACTTCACACTCCGCAGATTGATGAATGCATCTTCTGCACCGACGGGGTATACCGACATTTCCACTTGCCCCGCCGGAATATCAACGACGCCAATCCTGTGCGGCTGGAAATGGGAAGCCTTGTCCCCTGTGTCCTTCGTCTCAAACAACAGCTGCTGGCTGTTACTCAACTGTATTACCGCTTCCTGGCGCTTGCTCTTCGACGGGTAAGAATAGTCAAGCTCGACCCAGTACTGGCCGGCCTTTGGCGCACGGAACTTCCATGTTGCGGCATCCTTTTCCGTCTTCCATTTCTCGACAATGTTCGCGTGTTTCCAGTCGCCAAACTCCTCCATCCACGAGATCTTCTTCGTCTTTGTCTCACCGGAAAGCTTCGCATCGAGCGCAAACATCGTTGTTTCGCATCCATCCATGATCGTACGGACCGGATCTACCTTCAGGTCACCTTCGTATGCCACGACAAGAACAGTATCCATCTGGTCGGACATCTCGGCCGGAAGCTTTACCATGACATCACCTGCTTCGCTGGAGTACTTCAGTTTTTTCCCTCCATCAAGCAGCTTGATCGAATCTATTTTGCAGGAAAGACCCGGTACACGCAGTACGCAATTCTTTGGCCAGTCGAAGACATGCAGGTACAGCTTGCCGGGCTTCGTCGTGCAATCGCCCCACGTCAGTTCAGGAAATGCAGAATAGCTCGTGCCGTAGACGCTTTCCTTGTTCTTCTCCAGCCAATCTCCTACCTTTTTCAAAGTCCTTATACTCATTTCAGGAAGGGCGCCATCACCCTGCGGCCCGATGTTCAGCAGGAAGTTGCCGCCCTTGCCGTTGATTTTCACAAGCATCTGGACGAGCTCTTTCGGGCTCCGCCAGTTCTTGTCATACCAGACATAGCCCCAGCTGTCATTGTGGGTAAACAGTGATTCAAAGGGTTTCTTGATAATCTCAGCCGGTAACTCATGGTCACCAAGATCCGTGTAGTCACCAACGTCATTTCCAACGCGGCTGCTCACGAGGCATTGCGGCTGGTACTTGTGCACCATGTCCAGCAGCTCATGCGACTGCTCCTTGGTCATTATTCCGGGCGTGTCAAACCAGATCAATCCGATCGGCCCGTAATTCGTTAGCAGCTCCTTTATCTGCGGTTTACACTTGGTTTCAAAGTATTCGCCAAACTTCTCCTTGTTGTTCGGAAAGTCCCAGCTGTTGCCCCCACCACCCGGCTCATGCCAGTCCTGGAACTGGGAGTAATAAAAGCAAATCTTCAGACCTTCCCTGTGACACTCGTCAGCCAGCTCCTTCAACGGGTCGCGCTTGAACGGAGTTGCATCAACGACATTGAATTTTGATGCATTCGACTTGAACATCGCGAAACCATCGTGGTGCTTGGACGTAATCACGATATATTTCATGCCTGCCTGCTTCGCGGTTGCAACCCAGTCCTTCGCATTGAACTTAACGGGATTAAATGAAGTCGCCAGGATTTCATACTCGGCAACCGGAATTTTCGCACGGTGCATCAGCCATTCACCAATGCCATAGTATTTCTTGTCCTTCCAGACACCTGCAGCATGGGAATACAGGCCCCAGTGCATGAACATTCCAAATTTTGCCTCAGTAAACCATTGCACCCTGTTAGTCGAGTTCACCGCCTGCTGTTCATCGGCAATAGCTGCATTCATGCCTGTCAAATACATACACACCAACACGGCCAGCATCATCTTTCTCATTTCTTTCTCCTTTTTTACTATTACGCCTTACCGCTAAACACCATGTTTCGCTGTGGATTCCCTTATAACAAGTTCGGGCGTTAACCGTATTGTTTCCTGTTTTGCGCTATTAACTTTCCCCCTGCACCTGGCAAGAACAAGATTCGCTGCCGCCTCTCCGATCCCATATGGATCCTGCCGCACGGTCGTCAGGGGTGGAAACATCCAGGCTGCAAAATTCAAATCGGCAAAACCAACCACCGATAAATCCTGCGGAATCCGTAATCCTAACCTGGCGGCCACCTGATAAATCTCTTTTGCCGTATGATCATTCGCGCCGAAAACGGCCGTTGGCCTGGGTTTTGAAAGAAGTAATTCCGTTATGTCCTTTTCCACATTCTGGAAATCAACTGCTTCGATTGTCCTGCATGTTGCTCCCTGCCCGAATTCGGCAATAGCTTTCTCAAAACCAATACGCCGGTCACGAGACGTGCTTACAGAAGACGGTCCGGCAAGCTGACCAAGGCGGCGATGGCCAAGATCCAGCAGATGTCTGGCAGCCATTTCTGCGCCTGCAATATCATCAGTCCCCGCGAAATCATACTTTGTCCTGGCAAGAAGACGGTCCACAACAACAAGCGGAATCCCCCTTTCAGCAATCTCGGAGAAATACATGTCGGTGGCATCATCGTGGGTTGGCCGCAGGATCACACCATCCACCCGCCTGTCGACAAGGCGGTGTATATACTGCAGCTCTGTTTTGCTGTCGGGTTCAGCAATATTCTCCGTATTCCACACGAGAATCATGGCATAACCGGCACGGTCAAGCGCGTCATGAATACCATGGACAACTTCTGACAGGAATGTATTTGCCGGGATGATTACCCCCACCGTCTTCGTCTCCCCCGTCTGCAACCCCCGCACAAGCATGTTCGGCCGGTATCCCTGACGCTTTGCAACTTTCAGGATTTTCTCTGTTGTTTCCGGAGAAGCCTCTTTCCTGCCAGACAGTATTTTGGAAACCAGAGACTGGGAAACACCCAACTCGTGGGCTATCTCCCTCTGGTTGATTTTTTTAGAAGTGCCAGAATATGGGGGTTTCATTTGATCTCATATATATGAGTTTTATGTGCATATTTATCTTTGTGACAAAAGTTTGTCAACGGAAATTAATCACTATTACAGGAAAAGGAACTGGCTTTAATTGTCGGTCAGCTCACGGACAAGGTCTTTCGCATCATAGATTTTCTGCAAGGTCTCAAGGATTGCTGCCGAATCAACTGAGACAGCCCTACCTTCTTTATCGCTGAACACATAATCCCATGGAAGGCTCTGCAAATTACCGTCAAAAATGATGCCGACAAATTCACCGACACGATTGACCACCGGACTTCCTGAATTACCACCAATAATATCTACAGTGCTGACAAAATTGAATGGAGTCTTTAACTCCAGACGGGATTTGCGTTTTTCCCATCTTGGCGGCAGGTCGAACGGTGATTTATTTCTCATCTCCTTTGCACGCTGATAGACGCCTCCAATCGTCGTAAATGCAGATATCGTTCTGGAATTTTCCTCGTATCCCCTGACAGTCCCAAAGGCAAGCCGCAAAGTGAAAGTGGCATCAGGATAACCCGTTGTACCCAGAAATGAATTGCGTGCATGCGAAATGGCCGCATGAGCCTGTTTGATGATTTCATCCTGAGCCTCGGCAACCTTGCGCAGAACACGGGCATCCTGATCAATCAGACTGGCCAGTTCAATCATCGGGTCTTTTGCCGCAGACACTACGTTACTTCCACCTTCGTATAGTTTTTTTCGAAATGACACATCATGCACCTTTGTTCCGCTTACCAGTTCCTCTGTACGCCTGCGCGGCGATTTACCGGCCATGATTTTACAAACGAGAGGATCACCTGACCCAAGCTCACCAATCAGAAATGTAAGGGCATCGGCAAGTAATAAAACCTCCAAATCAGCGTAAACAGGCTTTTCCGAAAACAAACTCAACTCAAGTGACGCCTTATTGGAATCCGAAAACTCTCTGAGCCGCTCGCCATTCGGCTTGGCCCGTTCATCACCGGCACGGAGCAAAGTACGCGCAATGCTGAAACTATCGCAAGCAAATCCATGCGCACCTTCAAGGAGAAAATAACGTGCCGCCTGTGCCGCAAGAATCTTTTTAGCATCAGCTATCCTGCCATACGCTGCAAACGCATCCTGGAATTCCGGCTTTTGGCAAAGCTGTTTCCGGAAGTCTGTTTCCGCCTTGATCTTTGCTGACAACAAGTCGGGCTCAAGCAATCCGGCAAGGCGGCCTTCCAGTGCTTTTCTGGAATTCTGTACGCCAAACAAATCATTTTTCGCACGCCGTGCGTTCTCCTCATTTCGAGCACTCCAGTTGGCCAGCAACACTTCGAGACGCTTAAGCCAGTTAAGCCTGAAAGGAAGTGCCTGATCACGCAGGTTTTCCAGTTCTGCCACTGTCAACAGACGCCTTGTTGAGCCGGGATGTCCCGAAACGAAGACAAGGTCATTTTCGTGCGGCCCGTCAGGACAGAATTTGAGATAATTGTCGATCTTTGCCGGCCGGCCATTTTCATAGGCACGGAAAAAACATATATCCAGGTTATAACGTGGAAACTCGAAGTTATCGGGGTCACCCCCATAAAAAGCTATCTGCTGTTCTGGCGCGAAAACGATACGTACATCTGTATAACGTTTGAATCGATAGAGATGATACGCCCCACCCTGCCACAGTGTTACAACATCAGAACGGAATCCGGTCCTGTCCTGCGACTCCTTCTCAATTTCCGCAAATATTTTCCGCCTTGCCTTGAACGCGGTATCAGCATCCACATTCTTTGGAACAGCGGCATTAACACGTTCTGTCACATCCTCGATGGATTCCAGGACATTAAGTTCAAGATCCAGACACTTGATTTCCTCGGCCTGTGTACGCGCATAAAAACCGTCATAAAGGTAGTTCTTTTGAGCGGTACTGACCTTCTGCAATGCATCTGCTGCAACGTGATGATTTGAAATCAGCAATCCATCCCTGCTCACAAAGCTGCCAGACCCGCCCGAATTGAAACGAACTGAGGATTTCTGTAAATGTTCAAGCCATGCTTCTGTTGCATCAAACTGATAACGTTGTTTTAAAATTTCACATGGCGGCTGGTTATAAAGCCACATGCCTTCATCAGCCCAACAACAAGAAAGCAGCACATGGAAAACAAATGTTATCAGAAAACTTTTATCAGAACCTATCTCAGCCAATGATCGCATATCAGCATTTCCCCCGTTTCGGCATGAGCGTCAGGTACTACGGTACAGAAACACCTGCGGCACCGATGCCATACAGCACAAACTCATGACCTTCGCTGCCGGGATTTTTGTCTTCCAGCAGTTCAACACGCACAATGTGTTTACCCGGCTTGAGATTCCGCGCAAGCAGGTTGGTACAACGGTAACCGCCCCACGTCTGATTGAACCAGCCGTCATAAACCACCGGATCACCACCATCGATCTGGAACCTGGCCTTCCCCATGGCACGTTTGACCACAAGATGCATTGAGAAAATTGCCGTCCCTTCTATTTCAAACTCTACCACACTGCCAGGTTTGTCGCTGTGCCATGTCTTCCACTTTGCGTCAAAAGTCCAACCATTGTTATTTACCGGCTTAAGATCCGGCGCCTCAAAAAGCGACGTATGTTCATAAAGATCACTGAAAAGCGGAGCAGGTAAGGCCTGCGCCTTCTCAACTTTTCCAGATTGGGGCATATTCCTGGCAATATCCAGCAGGTGCATGACATACTATGCAGCACAGGCATGACCAAGGTCATTGGGATGAACTTCATCAGCCATGACAGATTCCCAGGTCAAACGTCCTTCCTTGATCTCCGGCCACAGGGCATCACGGTAACTTACAAGGGGAATTCCGTAGTGGCGACCAACTTTACCGTGCCATTCCTGCGCATTACCGCCTCCTTTATGCATCATGAAAAGCTGTACTATCGCCGGCTGGTTCAGCTGTTTTAGAATCTGACGAACAAGGCCTTCAAGCGTCTCAGCAAAGGCTTGTGTATCGCCGTCGTTAACACCGTACTCCACAACAACAAAATCAGGTTTATGAGCCAGCAGATCGCGCCTTGCACGGAGAGCACCGAAATTGGAACCGGTTGCGCCAATCCCGGCATTCACGAACACAATTTCTGCTTTCGGATAATTGGTTCGCCACCAACCGGCAACAAGATTGCCATATCGCAGTTCAGGTTTACCTGCCTTTGCCCCAGCCGTGATGGATCCACCTATTACAGCAATCGTGATCTTCTCACCACGCTGTGCCCTGTCCATAACCTGCCAAACCCGATCAAGATCGCCTGTACTGACCAGTGACTGCGGGTAGAGGGTTACATTCTCAAATGCCTGGAGACTAAACGAGATCCCGGTAAATAAAATGATCAGAGCAGTCTTGAAAACATTCATTGCATGTCCTCTTCCAAATTTTATTCAATAGAACCTATCTTAAATTGGCGTGGGGAGATGATTGCATAGATTCTTGCGCAGGGCAAGGCAAGCACGCAGGCATGCGACGTCGACGCTGTCCTGCATGTCACAGTTCGACATTTGATGAATCACTTACACTTGTTCCCATTTAGCAGACACTCTCAGAAACGACCTTCTATCCATATACACCTTTTCAAATTTATCTGTGATTATGGTCTGCTACGGCCGGCAGTCAGCTGCTTTTCAAATAACTCCTGCAGCTCCTTGACCTTATCCGGCAGAGATTCTGCGAGGTTCTTTGTTTCACCCGGGTCATCGGCCAGATTGACCAGGAAGGGAGGCGGAGGGGTTTTAATTGCTTTATTAAGCTGGCCAGACTTGTTGGCATCAGCATGGCTGGGCCGTGCACCACCGGCCTGGATAAGTTTCCATTTTCCCTGCCTGATGGCTTTCGGTCCCTTTGTCCCTCCGATATGCGCAATGAATGTTTCGCGGCCCGGTTTGTCATGCGGCAGGCCTAGCAGTGCAGGAAGCACGTTCATGCTGTCTGGTGCCGCATCCTCAGGAAGAGTCTGTCCCGTGAGCGCAGCCAGCGATGCTGTCATATCGGTAAACGTAACAAGCTCGTCACATTCACTGCCCACTTGGACATGACCCGGCCAGCGCGTAATCATGGGTACACGATGGCCGCCTTCCCAGAGACTGCCCTTGTAACCGTGTAAAGACCCGTTGCAGGGATGTTCGAAACTGCCTACATCTTCGTAACCATCATCCATTATGCCACCGTTGTCGCTGCTGAAGATCACGATCGTGTTTTCGGCAAGCTTCAGCCGTTCCAGTGTTGAGACTATTTCGTTTACAGCAACGTCAAGTTCAACAATGGCATCACCCCGCGTACCGCACTGGCTCTTACCATGGTGCCTCTCGTTTGGTACACGAGGAACATGGATATTGTGCGGAGCAAAATAGAGGAAGAATGGTTCATCCTTGCTCCGTTCAATAAACTCGACGGCCTTCTTTGTGAAAGTATCAGCAATATCCTCGTCACGCCAGCGTGCCGATTTACCACCGGTCATCCAGCCTATCCGTCCGACACCATTCACAATTGTGTTGTCATGGCCATGCGTTGATTTCAGTTTGAGCAGTTCTGGATTCTCCCGACCGGTTGGTTCATCGCCAACCTTCTTGTCATAATTTACCTTTACCGGATCAGAGGGATCGAGGCCGATGATTTTATGATTCTCAATAAATACACAGGGAACCCGGTCACCTGTTGCCGGGAAAAAGAACCCATAATCAAAACCTATTTCCAACGGACCAGGCTGTATATCACCATTCCAGTCCGTCCCCTTTTCATCACCAAGTCCAAGGTGCCACTTGCCGACAATTCCGGTTGTATAACCGGCTTTTTTCATCATGGATGG
>MHBM01000092.1:42930-87309 GCA_001804885.1 Lentisphaerae bacterium RIFOXYA12_FULL_48_11 | reverse complement strand
TTCAATCCACGCGCCCACGAGGGGCGCGACGTTGCCTTTCGGCTCTGGTGCAAACTGGAAGCAGTTTCAATCCGCGCGCCCACGAGGGGCGCGACTAATATCCGACACATGACATCTGTATATAAAAAGTTTCAATCCACGCGCCCACGAGGGGCGCGACTAACTGCACCATCTACCAGTTTATGTTTCAGTAGTGTTTCAATCCACGCGCCCACGAGGGGCGCGACCACTACACAAATCAGCCAGAACCTTGCCGACCAAGTTTCAATCCACGCGCCCACGAGGGGCGCGACTCCATGCAGATTTTTAGACCACATTCTTTTGCAAGTTTCAATCCACGCGCCCACGAGGGGCGCGACAATAAACCCGTAATATGTTTTAATCAGGAATTAGTTTCAATCCACGCGCCCACGAGGGGCGCGACTATTTGCCTATGCTGTGGCGCATATGCAAGGGCGTTTCAATCCACGCGCCCACGAGGGGCGCGACGTTGCCGGTCATAAGCGCGTGTTCGTTGTCCTGGAGTTTCAATCCACGCGCCCACGAGGGGCGCGACAGGCACAAACGTCGGGTCTCTTTTAGTAAGTACGTTTCAATCCACGCGCCCACGAGGGGCGCGACTATGCATACTGACTGCATTGTCCGCCTTACCGGGTTTCAATCCACGCGCCCACGAGGGGCGCGACAATGAGGCTCATGTCAAGGAGCGTGGTCCCATAGTTTCAATCCACGCGCCCACGAGGGGCGCGACTTTTACGAAACCACAATTACATCTCAGCAGCAGGCGTTTCAATCCACGCGCCCACGAGGGGCGCGACTATAAGCTCCACCTGACTCAGTAAAGCGGAGTGTTTCAATCCACGCGCCCACGAGGGGCGCGACAGCATACACCGCATTAGTTGCCGGACTTACGAGTTTCAATCCACGCGCCCACGAGGGGCGCGACGGGACGATCACCGGCAACGGCGCGGGGTTGACGTTTCAATCCACGCGCCCACGAGGGGCGCGACCCAACGGGGCACTTTGAGGGGAGGTCAGAACATGTTTCAATCCACGCGCCCACGAGGGGCGCGACTTTTGGCGACCATGTACCAGTTGTCCTGGGGAAGTTTCAATCCACGCGCCCACGAGGGGCGCGACTTTTCTCCATATCTGATCTCTGCCAACTTTTCTTGTTTCAATCCACGCGCCCACGAGGGGCGCGACAAGGCTCCGCTGGACTGTACGCGCTGCCAGGAATGTTTCAATCCACGCGCCCACGAGGGGCGCGACTTCGCTGCCTTACCCTCGATACTCAAGGCGGCAAGTTTCAATCCACGCGCCCACGAGGGGCGCGACATACACAACCGTCAGATCCGTCTGCGTACCATTGTTTCAATCCACGCGCCCACGAGGGGCGCGACATATGGAGTTGTGAGACTTGCGCCAGGCAGAAAGTTTCAATCCACGCGCCCACGAGGGGCGCGACTCCGCCGGCTCCACGATCACCGTCGACGTAATAGTTTCAATCCACGCGCCCACGAGGGGCGCGACCGTGCATTCATAAACTACAATGAAATTAGCGTCAACAAGCATTGTTTCCGCGAAGACTCTGTTAAATTGTCAAAGAACTACAACAAAAATAAATCCCCTGACTTAAACATCATACCAATCAGCATCTTACAACGTCCGCGAACCTGCCTGAAAAATCATGTCCGCTTGTGGTTCGCGGAAGACAAATCACACAATTAAAGGTCCCTCAAGATCAACAGCCTTCTTTGTTCCATGATGTTCAACCCGCCGATCCCAATTCGCACCAAGATAGTAAAATCTCAGGCTATCCTGTTCTTCGTTAAAAAGATCCAGCAACTCGTTCTTCAAAACAGCCCATTGAGTTGGATCGATAATGCATTCAAACACCGAATTCTGAACACGCTGGCCATAATCAAGGCACTTCTTTGCGACACGCCGTAACCGCCGCTGGCCAGCCTTGTCCACCGTCGAAACATCATAACTTACCAGCACAAGCATTACCCTCTCCCATCTGTCATCTGCTATTTGTGATCTGCAATCACGCCCACCGTCTATTTCCAGATGAATGGCGGATAGCCATCCAAATCCCCTCTCAAGAACCGTGCCAACAAAAGTGCCTGTACATAAAAAAGCAGGCCCACAGAGACCGTTTCTTCGATAAATGGATGCCGAATCTCTTCCTGCTTGCGCTTCTGATACGCCACAAGAAGCGTCTTGCGCGTTTCATCGTCCATGGTCACCGCACCGGACTCTTCCGTCTTGAAGCCCTTACCCTGAATCTGCCTGAGATTCACGAGTGACAGCGCCAGCCGGTCCGCCAGGAACGGACGGAATTCCTCCATCAGATCCAGAGCCAACCCCGGCCTACCGGGCCGGTCGGCATGCAGGAAGCCAACCTGCGGATCGAGTCCAACTGATTCAAGCGCCGCCTCGGCATCGTGCGCCAGTAATGTGTAAATGAACGACAAAAGGGCATTCATGTTGTCCAGCGGCGGTCGGCGGCTTCGCGCCTTGAAAAAGAAATCTTCCTTCTGGGCGGTAATCATACGGTCAAACACCTGGAAATACACATTAGCGGCCTCACCCTCCTTGCCCCGTAATATTTCTATCGAATCCACCCTGCCTGCTTCTTCAATCAACCGGCCAAGATACTGGATCACACCATTAACTTCCGCTTCAGTGTTTTCAGCCCCATGATCACGCACAAATCTCTGCAAAACAGTACGGCAGTTGGCGATCTTGCTGATGACAATCGGCCTGGCAATTTCCAGCCGCTGCTTCTCGTCGTCCGATCGCCGGTACTGTTCTTTTCTCAGGAGGACATTCCCGGAGACCGGGCCATGAACCCTTGCATGAAATTGACCGCGTTCGCTCAGGAAACTGATATGGACCCCGCGTTCTCCACACAGCCCCATCAGCGGCGGACTGCAGGAGACCTGCCCAAAGCAGACGATACCGCCAAGAGTATGGATCGGCACGCGCAATTTTGTTTCCTGTTCCACACGCACAAGCACAGCCTCGCCCTCATGGCAGAGATAAGATCCCTGTGTCGTAATGAACAATGTATTAAGAAGTTTCTTCATACATTTCTAGCCGTACTGCGAATTTTATAAAGACGCTCAGGGAACCGCACTCCTTCAGAAAAGTTTATTCCAACACCATCAATTGATCACAGATTACATATAGCAGACTGCAGATATTTACGGGCTGATTTGTGACGGCCCGCCGTTTTCGGCATGCAGGCATTCAACATCGAACAACTGTCGCATTTCTTTTCGTATACCGCCGGCGGGGTTATACCTGAATCAAATAACTCGTGTAAACGGCTGGCAGTATTCTCTGTTTTCAGCCGCAAGTTTGCATCAAACTCAACATCCAGCCGCCGACGAGTGGTCCCGTAGAAAAGCGCGCCAACCGAGATGGAACAATTCAGCATTTCCTCCAGGCAGAGTGCCTGTGCGCAAAGCTGTACTCTGTCGCAGTCATTCTCCTTCGGCTTGCCGCGTTTGTACTCGACCGGGAATGGGCACCATGTTCCATTTTCCTTATGGAACTCTACCACATCCGCCATACCTGTCAGTCCCAGCCTGAGTGATCTCAATCGAAGCCCCCTGCTTATCCTGACATCCCCACGCGATTCCTCCCCCGCATCGTGCACTTTCTCGTGCATGATCCTACCTTCGGCAGTCAACCGGTTCTCATCCCACGCCTGTTCGATGTGGATGAGCGCACACTGCCGTTCACAGAACAGCAGGTGCTGAAGTGCCGATAAAGGCAACAGATCGTCTTCTTTATAGTTCACAACATTTCGATCAACTCGACAGAAGTTTATAAACTAAAAGCCACCGATGACTTCTGGTTTAGGTCCCCCTACTTTGTCGAAGTCTACCTCTCCATTATCTTTATTAACCTTCAGGCTGCGATGAACCTTGGCCGAGGAAATCTGGCCGCTTGGACAATTGTGTTCCCACCAAATAACCTTTAGCACCTCCATACTGCCTTCCGGCCGTGCCGATGAAGCGTCGTTCTCAAACAACTTGGGTAAAACCTTTTTAATGGCTTGTGCATCTTCGTCACTGAACTTGGTCTTTATGGCTAATTGCGGATTCATACTGCCATAGAAGACGTAGATGCCGTTATCCACACGATGTTTCATGCCCATTGTATCCGAACCGCGTTTCGTTCCGTCGCCTTCTCCGCTAACGCTTTTTGTAATTTGACTACTTGTTACACTGACCTGGGACCTACTAAATGCAGGATGTACAGAGACCGGTCCCCTGATGCCGATAGAAACTCCCTTGTCATCTCCGCTGGCTTCACCATCTTTGGCCTTTCCCTTCCTAGCCGTGAATGCAAAGAGTTGGCCGAATGCGCGGACATCAAGCCAAGTGGAGCATGCTAAAGCAGCCTTTTCATCCGCAGCCTTTACTTTCGCCAGAACTCTATCGGCACGATCACGCAAACTGGTGCAAGTGTCTTTCTTTCTGTCATCGGATTGGACAAAGATTTCCTGCCCGGCATCCATCAATCTGTCGCGAATCTTTCGCTTGATACATACATCAGAAAGTTCGCCCAATCCCTCATATGTTGTGCGTGGCCGATTTCCGTTGAGCGGATCTCCATTTGGGTTGGCGTTTGTGACTTTAAAGATAACTGCGAAGTCTATTTTATTTTTGAGACTCATAATCTACTCCTGTTGTGTTGTTTGTTGAATTGTTTCTTGTTCGTTAATATTTTCAGTTTCCTCGATATCTTTATGAGTTTGCTCTGTTAGTTTGGTTCGTTTGGCATGATATCCAAGCAAGAACTCCCCCGTCAGAGGCGAATCCATGGCAAACTCATCTGCTTTAAATAAGGCCATTATTTCATCAATTGCCATGAGGTATTTATGAGCACGGCTTCCGAGCCTGGCTTTATAGGGCACCAGAGCGAGCTCAATCGTTCTCCATGTACTGCATGGATGATCCGCAAAACGTTGCATCATGCGCGTTGCATTGGTTGGCCGATCTTCTTTCGCCAACCATAAAGCCATAGATTCAAGACAATCTGCGGCGGCTAACAGCCCTCCGTACAGATAATCCCTTGTTTTTCGTTCAGGTTCCCAGGTCATCGTATAGTTCCTTTCTTTGTTGTGATGTTTATATAGCGCACATGCAATACCAAGAGCCTTCTCAAATTCCCAATGCTCAAGGCCACTTCTATTGCTGGCTCTTCGAACACATGATTCTACGAGGTCACGAGGAATAGTGGTTCCATCAACAATACATGGCAGTAGTCGTTCAACGGTGGCCTTTCGAAGTTTTTCATCCAAGCGTCTGCCATATGCAGATTCAGCAATATCACGGGGAGATGGCGCACCGACAAATATTCTGTCTTTTCCAAAATATTGACGCCAGACACAGCCATTGTTTAGATCATGCCATGCCATTACGCGCTGAAGAAATTCCGAACCAGTTAATTCACGGTAGAAACTGACAGACATTCGACCCGGCGTTGCGGAATCAAGACCCATGATCAGCACGTCTTCCGTGGAGCCAAGTTTGGCAGCATATCCTCCCGCCATTTTTTTCAACGCTGCACCAATTTCTTGTGCGGTATACTCCGTCTCTCGATTGACTGTTTCTTCCTTCCCTTTAAACAACATAGAGAGTGTGTCTGCAATTGGATCAGGGACATCAACACCGGAGATGGCCCATGCCACTATTGCTTGATCACCATCGTGTCGATCCTGGCGAGCTATTAGCCAGCGCAGTGCATTGTGGGCTTTCTGAGTGACATCGATTCCAACACCGCATGCTTCGTGGTCATTTGTGAACCTACCAAGATACGTAAATCCTTGAGTGTCATTGGATGATATCAACTTGGCACCATCGCCTGGATATCTAATATACTTGGGATGATTATTGGCTCTTTTAGCTTGTTTTCCTGTCACCATGCATAAGGTCTCATCCTTGAGTGTTGTCGGATAGTAATTGCACCATGATTGTTGAATCTCTGCGTCCTTCCACAGGTCGGACTCCATCTCGCCAGGGATTTCAACAGAGAAGCGGATAAATGCTTCATATTGCCCTTTCTTGTTGGCCAACTTTATAACCTTAAAAATGGATGGGGCTTCACCTGTGCCAGTCCATGTTTCCATGAGATGACCATTGGCATCGCCAACAAAAAGTTTATGATCAACCAAATCTTTTATCAAAGTCCCCTTTCTAAGATAGTTGAGGACTGAACCAAGTTTTTTGTTTTGAGACCAGTTGACCCACGCCTGCAAAGATTCTATGTACAATTCATATCCAGATTCGTTTTTTCTCTTATTTGGGTTTCCGCCCCAAGTCACGTAATCGCCAGCAACATATTGCAGTGTATCGCATAACGGGTGTGGAGCCATCTTAGAGCCAGCACGACCGGCAGACTCTTCTGTTGCAGGAATAATTGTCGGAGCATTTTCTTTCGCTACCGTGGTTACTCTTAACAAATTTCCGGAAGTATCTACGACAATTTGAACCTGAGCATTCTGCATTGTATGATACAACGGAAGGAGAGGTGAGGTTCCCTTCCCAATAGAATCTGTATTGTTGTCGTAGGTCTTATAGAGTTTCTCAATCCAACTCATGGCTGCACCTCCATTTCTGCAATCAGGACAGGCTCCTGTAAGCCGGTCGATTTAGGCGGGTTTGGGGTCATCTCTCTTACAAATTTACGGATAGTGCAGTCTTCCGGTCGAAGGAATGTCACTGCGCCGTTGACCATTGTTGGCCGCCAAAAGCGGGCATGTAGCCGGTATTTGCCGGATTTGTCCGACTTTCCTTCTTCATCTGTTTTGCCAGTTTCATCGGGATAATCGAAGCCATGGAACATAATGCCATACGCCAGCTCGCCAGCGTCGTCATAATGACCTTGTCCCTCGCCAAAAACACAAGCTTCGACATATCCCTGGCATTCACGGGTTCCAAGAAAGATGTCTTGTCTACCGCCCTTTTCAATCATGCGTTTGGCAATATCCCAATGTTTGCCATCAATTCGATCCTTTGCCATATCTTCACGAAACAGATTCCATTCAAAATGTGCCTGTACCTGATATTCGACATCTACAAGATAGGTATAAATTGCTAGGGAATTACCACCTCCATAGTCTAAAGGTTTCATGTTCTTTGCCTGGGTTCGAATTGGTTTCATTACCCGTACTTTGTCTATGATCCATGTAAATGTTGGTTTCCAGTACACCGACTTTGCAACCCCCTTGAGCGCTTCATAGGTCGGTATGTGATAGGAACATTTTTCACCGCCGATTTTAGTCAGTGGATCGGTGAAGAGCGCTAGTTTGCCTCTTGTTATGAATTCGACCTGATTCTTCATCTTTTCCTCCCTTATCCATTTAGAATTGCCATTGGTGCAACTTGTTCGACACTCAAGCCAAATTCGTCGCTATAATACTGGTGTTCCAGATACATTATGCCGCTACCTTCTTGAACTTCATGAATACATTGATTATCCGACAATTTCCTCAGAATGTTTGGAAAAACATTAACTGAATAACGCTGGGCTTTTTTGAGTAGGTCATATTGCTTCTTAACGTCAAATGCACCACATAGATCAGCTATGATCTTATCTCCTTCTTTCCCGTAAGGCACAATAATACCTTCGGTTGGAGCGTCAATAGCTGCAAATGCCTCAGCCGCTGATTTAAAAGATTGGCGAAGAAGAAATGCAGGAGACTTGCCATTCGCACGCTTGTAAGACTGAACAGAAAGGTCATTAAGAGAGAGAAGCGACAGCATGTCTCCGTCGCGTCCAATTTGTTTTGACTTCATTGGGTAGATCATTTCGTCTGCTCGATCAAAGAAATAGTACTTGTAGTACAGTTCCATTGTTCTCGGCCCAATCAAATCGCGGTCAAATTTGTCTGGATTTCTGCTGAACTCGCTCAATACCCGTTCTGCCTTTTCTTTTGCAATCCGGATGTCGGTGAGCCTATCGAGATTTTCATTGATTGGATTCACCAAAAGAACTTTACCTGGCGTTTTTCGCAAACCATTTCTGTTACAACGACCTGCCGCCTGAGCAATAGAATCGAGCCCGGCCATGTAGCGGATTACGCAACCAAAATCAATATCCACACCTGCCTCAATCAACTGGGTGCTGACACAGATAACCGGCATGGGATTGGCAGGATCAAGGCACGTTTTGATCTCTTCAAGAACAACCATTCGGTGAGCTGGACACATGCTGGTACTGAGGTGAAATATTCGTGCCGGAGTTTCGGTCTCAAGCTTCTCTTTACATAGTTTATAAATGCTTTGTGCTGCTACCTTGGTATTCACAATAATCAATACGCTTCCACTTTCCTTAAGTTCATAGATCACCCGGCAGGCAATCTCGTCATCTTGCCAGCCGCCATTCTTACACTCATCGGCTACTTTAACGCGGCACAGGTCCTTAAAAAGTCCGCTCACATCAGGCATCATTTCCGCATTATCCGACAGAGTTGCAGCACCTTTATCTTTGTCTACTTTATCCAAGATAGGCTGAGTGGCCGTGCAGAATACAACCGTCGAGCCGCATTCTTTTACCAGAAAGTTGATTGCATTGTTAAAGATGTGAATTGTTCGGATTGGGATTGTCTGGATTTCATCGAAAACAATGATTGCATTGCCAAGCTGGTGCATACGACGTGCACCGCGTGTACCTGATGCAAAGAGTGTTTCGAGAAACTGGACGGCTGTCGTATAGACAACTGGGGCATCCCAGTTGTCTGATAGAATCTTGCTTTGCCAGGTGTCATTATCCGGCGTGAGATTGGAGTGATGTTCTAAAACGATCTTTCCCCGGTTGTTCTTATCTTCAAGAATTTTCCGAACTACTGCGGCGTTCTGATCAATTATCGAAGTATAGGGAATAACGTAAATGATGCGATCCATCTTATGCTTTTCTGCGTGTGAAAGGGCAAAGCGCAGGCTCGCCAAGGTTTTCCCTCCGCCTGTTGGCACGGTGAGCAAGAAAAGGCCTTTCTCTCTAGCGGAAAAGTTTGCGCAATGGGTCGAAATGTCAGTTCGTATTACATCAACATCGTTGCGTTGTTCGAATTTAGCCAAATGCTGTTCAAGCGTTATAATCAACGGATTCCAATCAATGCTGTCTTTGCTGATTCTGATAATTTGAACTTTTGGGTTCTCAAAATGCGCTGAATCCAGACGATCAGCATCAATCAGCGTACTGAAAAGAAATCGTGTCAGCATTCCAAGGTTAAATGCACCGATCATAGGAGTTAGAGTTGACAGACGTTCCAGGCAACATCTAAAGTCTGTTCCAACGGTATCAGATGCTAAACACTCTCTGACTTTTTCTTTGATGGCTTGATCTGCATTGGCAAACACCTCATTAAAGTGAGTACGATTCTCAGGCTTTTCCATGCGTGTCATGAACACATCTTCGCCCACGGGCGACAGGCAATCGATTAAACCGGAATGATGCGAGGCAACGGAAAGAGCCATGATTTGCCGAGCTATGTGCCACTCTACGCTTGTCTTGTCCTGGAACATTCTCCATATGTATTGAGCCCCTGAGGTCGAATGATCAATCTTGCCTTTAAGTCCCTTTGCATTGACGTATTCTTCAGCATCGGGGTTAATTTGACCTACTGCAGATCCAATGTAATCCTGAAAGGCCTTACTATATTTACCTGCATCATGAAGAAGTCCCATCAATTCACCTAAAGATGCCAAGCCAATTTTTCCAGCAAATGCTTTGGCAGAAACCGCGACTCCAGCCAGATGTTCCTCTACACTCTGTTCTTTACCATCTTCTTTTCGGTAATGAGCAATGGTTTTAGTCATTTCCAGCATACGCCTTTCCGATATCATGCAGCCAATCGGCATTCCATCCCCAATCCCCTGCACCAAACGGTTCTGCGAATTTGCGGGCAAGGTTGGCGGTGTTTTTAAGATGTTCTTCCAGAAGCTGCCATTTCTCAGGCGGTTGACCTTCCATACTGTGTGCATAATATTGACGTTGTTCTAACGATGCATTCATGCCTACACACAAATCTTCTTTTCTATTTTTCTCATACGACCAATCTATCAAGCAGGGTGAGACAAATACCGTCCTATGCCTCAGTGCTTTTGGACTTCTTTCTCGACTGCCAAAACGCTTGAATTGTTGCCGTTCATCCGCGGTATCCCTCCAGTGCTTCCTTAAGACTCTTTCGTACTTTATCTATCAGCTCCCCAGGTCCCAGCACCCTGGCACCCGGGCCCCAGGAGAGAATCCAGTCCTTAACCTCATTAAGATGGTTGGTGGTAAATTCAATAACAAGGCCACCGTTTTTCAACTGCTTAATCTTCTGCCCCGGATGCCATTGACGCTCGCTGATGTACGGAGCAACTTCGGATGTAAACCGTATCCGGACTTTATGATGCTTCTCCTTCCAGATAATCCCAAACTGGTCACCAAACATCTTATTCTTATCCATACCTTCAGGCATGAGGAATGACTCTTTCAATATCTCGGCTTTCTTAATCCGGGAGACAGCAAATGTACGGATCGAGTTTCTTGCGTGACAGTAACTGCTCAGATACCACTCCCCTTTATAATTCACGAGGTAGTAAGGATCGACCTTTCGTGCGGTACTCTTCCGGTCCGGAGTTGCATAATTTATGGATAAACGTTTATTGTCTCTTATGCCTTTGGCAATGGTATCCCATATCTTCGTATCAATTTTTGTCGTGGGCTCAGGGAAAAGCAGTATCCGGTCATCCACCCAGGCAGGCTTAACACTTGTCTTGTCAGGGAGCGAATCCTTTATCTTAGAAAACACCGACGAGAGTTTACCGTAAAGCGGGGTGTCGCGAAACTGATTGAGCGACCGCTCGGCGATGCAGACTGCAAACAGGTCTGACTCACTGATGTTTATGGCCGGCATACTGAAGTTGGGTTCGGTGTAATAATAACCATGGCGGACAGAGTCATACTTTATCGGTGCATCCAGTTCATCTTGGATGTATTCCAGGTCCCTTTGAATCGTCTTGGTGCTACACTCCCATTCAGCGGCAAGGCTTGTACAGTTGGGATAGGACTTACCTTTAATCTTGCGGTCGATGAATAAGAGACGCCTGTGTTGTGGTTTGTACTTCGCCATTTGGATCCTCCAACGGCATAGAGTATTCCTGCAGGCTTGATGAAACAAGGGTTTTAACAACAAACTGGACTTTTTCTTAAAACTTTGCCTCAGACCGTATTTGTCCTACCCCCTAGTTTAAGCTGGCCTGAAAAACGATAGAAGAAGGTGAATGCAATGAGAACTATTATCGGAATGTTACTGGCGCGATTGACTGGAAAATGCAGGGAAGATGACCAGCGCATCGGTAGACTGCAACCACACGTCAAAGTCAAAGAACCGTTTACAAGATTGAATGGACAATTAATTCTGCCGGGTATAGGTACACCGTACGAATGGAAATGAATGGCAGTAGACAATAGGAAATACAGATAGAACATGGGAGGAGAGCTAAATGTCGTCATTGAACAAGGTATTGTTGATAGGCAATCTTACAAAGGACCCTGAATTACGTCCGCTCAAGTCCGGCATGAATGTGGCAAACATGCGCCTGGCGATCTCCGAGAAATACAAGAGCAAGGACGGTAAAAACGTGGAGACCGTCTGCTATGTCGACGTGGAGGCCTGGTCAAAGCTGGCGGACATATGCGGCCAGTATCTGACCAAAGGTTCGCCTGTAATGGTTGAGGGCATGCTCAAGATGGATGAATGGGAGAAGGACGGCCAGAAAAGGAGCAAACTGCTGGTCCGGGCTAACAACATAGAATTTCTTGGTAAATCAAAGAAAGCTGAGGGCGAGACAAACCAGAATGAGCCAGCAGAAGAGCCGGATAATAACGAAGAAGACAAACTACCATTTTAGCAGCGGGTATGAATCTTTTATACAATTTTGAAGAGGCTTACCTGCACATCAAAGGTATGCCATGCGAATGGCAGCTTCATCTTAAGCCCAAACCCTATTCGCTTTCCAGGATGCGGGGCAAAGGATGGAAACCGGAATCCCCGGATTTTAGAATTATACCCAATTCGAACGACAAACTTGATCCAGCCGTAGAAACTTTCCTCTCCGATATCCCCGATAATTTCAAAGCTATTATAGCCCCCTTCCCCAGTCACCAGTGGATGCTGCTTCGATTGTTATATGAAGGAAAAGCCTGCGTGGAGTTAGCGCAAGCGAATCCGATACTTGTCTACTGCATTGCAAATAACGCAGAGTTCCGCACCAAGCCCGAGGACCGCATCACCATCATGGCCAAGCTTTGCCTGAAGAAGCAGAAGGAACTGCTGGAATGGCTGGGATTCCCTTGTACCCCTGCAACAGTAAGACTCTTGCAGAAGATACTTCCGGAAGCCGTCAATCCGTCCATCCTGCGAATGTTCCGCACCGCCATCAAAACAACGGAATTCTCAAAGACTCTCGGGCACATGAATCATATAAATGCCGGCGTCATGGCGCTCATTACGAACAAGAACATTGCTGACTTTATTACCCCAAAGTTACTGCTGGAGATTTCCGAGCACCAGGAAGAACGGATAAATAGTCCGGAATCAGATTTACTGTTTGAGACCTGCTCCATGTTCGAAACGATACGTGCACAACACAGGATCAAAAAACCGATATTCGAATCCATCGCCGGGATACAAGCCATTCACGACGAGATCCTTCCACAGTACAACGAAGCCATAACACTGCCCGTTATACCTCGTAGAAAAAGGAGTAAGGGAGAAAAGGTCAAACACCCGTCACAATTCGAGAATATCCCAATGCCGGAAACTGATGACATTATCCCTATCCGTTCGCCAAGAGAATTCTACAGGGAAGGCCAGAACATGCACCATTGTGTAACGACCTATTTAAACGAAGTCCAAAATGGAAGGATGTACATTTACAGAGTCCTAAAACCCGAAAGAGCGACGCTGGCATTGCGGCCCAAGGTTAACGGCAGCTGGAGGATCTCGCAAATAAGGGGCGTGTGTAACAAAGAAGTGGAGGAACCCACCCTGCAGGTGGTCAAGGAATGGCTCAATAATGTTAATAGGGAGCGCAGAAAAGAGCAACATGGCGACAATCAGCAATAACCCTGCCATAACAGTTGATATAAGTTCAGCAGTAAAGCCTGAGGACATGTATCAGGTCATTCTGTGGAACGACGACCATAACGAGGCATTTTTCGTTGTTCGATGCCTCATGCAGGTATTCAACCATGACTCACCGCTGGCAATAAAGATCATGCTTGAGGCCAATAACAACGGCAAGGCCATCGCTGAAGTAGAGGGGGCTGAGTCTGCGAAGTTGCACGGTGAACAGATGCAGTCTTTTGGGTTAACGGTAACTGTGGAGAAGATATAATCGGATATTCCTGCAAACAATCTGCCGAAATATAATAATGTAGACAAAAGCACGATCTCAGAAAACAGGCGCGGCATCCGCGAGTAGCCGCATCAGTCGCGTATTCCCTGGAGTAGGTGCTTGCCCTGTACTAAACATGCCAAGAGCCTGCGCCCCCTCCATCATGTAGTGTCGGCCTTTTGGTGTTCGCGAACACTCTAGTGCGAGGTTTACAGCATCTTCTGTCTCTGAGGAGTTCAATTGAAATGCATCACTAAATACTTTACGCGCCATAGCAATACGAGAGTTCTCGGACCATCCATTAACTTGGCCCGTAGAATCAATAAATCCAAAATAGTAGCCCACGATTACGCTCTTGTGCTCCGAATTACGCCATAGAGACTTCAAACTTAACTGCATGTCCGTATGTATGATCAAAGTTGAGAGCCATTCAGCCATTTGATGATCAGGACATCTCTGTGATGACCCACCACCAAACAATTTCTCAAATATGCCCATTACGATCTCCTGTTGCTTAATTTTACTTCACTAAACCCAAAACTCTAGTTGGACACCGTCTTGTTTACCCCACCATCAGAGGCTATCGCCGACGCAAAAAAGCGATAAGTAAGATTATGCCTCCAATTATATACAGAGGGGTCATCGACAAATAAACTCTCCCGCTGCTGCTCGTGGATGTACATCCGGTAAAGAACATGGGCAAAACAATTGCTGAAATGTACAGAACGCGCCACACGAATAGCTCCTATTTTTTGCCACCGCCAAATAATTTTGATATGCCAACAATGATAGCGACGATCAACATAATCGGAATAGTTACAATAGAATAGATGATCTGCAGGGGGATTAATATGATTGCCGCAAGGCACCCGCCCGCCTTTGGGTTAGACAAATCTGACCTATATTTGTTGTACATAACTCTCATTCCTCCCACAGAATTCGGCCCACTACGGTGCTGAGTGAACTCGTCAACAAAAGAGCCAAACCAATGCAGCAAGTGGCACCGTGATGGACACAATCATAAGAAGACAACCAGAACCACCTTGCTTGCCGAGAGGATGGCCCATCGCTCGCAGGTATTTCATTATTTCCGGCTCATTCGAGGCATAGGTGTTGGCGAAAGAATCAAGAAGTGAGTTGATCTCTGCAAGACACGGGGCATCATAACTTCGCGACCGAACAGCGCTCATAGAATCTGAATCAATTGATATGAAATTAATGAATTGCTCCATACTTCCGGCAAACATAATGTCAGGATTCAGCACAAAGCGATTCGCTTGCGTCGGGGTGAGCTTATGTTTATATTGCACGTAATCCATCGTGTAACGAACAAGATCATCAGCTGCATTCATGAGATCCCTTTACCTTTGTTATGCGAACATATTCCGCCAAATATCAGTCACCATATGCAAAATATCTCTCATTGATCGGCAGCCCAAACACGGTTGCCTCTCGCATCATAAAGCTCGGACACCTGCGTGCTACCGGACACTCTTATCCCTGCACGAATACAAGGAGTCCGATCGGCTAGGAGCAGAGCGGGCCCATCCTTAAGAGCGCCCAATGTCACACTCCCTGTTGTCCCGATAATATCCATCCGAGGCTTGTCGTCTATCGTCCTTAAGCCTGCACAGGTTTTGCCGTTTACATCATGCACCTCAAAACCTATCCCTGCATCAGCCACGGTCGTGGAGGTACGAATTACGCGATTTTCGTCGTATAAATTCAACATTGGCGCATCGTTGCACAAATGAAGTGCGGCACGAGCGGTACCGTTCGTGTCATTTAACTGAAGTGCTGGCATGTTTTCTGTAACGCACAGAGTGGCCCGCGCTTTACCATCCGCATTAGTAAGCGCCAGCATGGCACTTTCAGCCTCAACGCCAAACATGGCGCAAATATTGCCATTCTTGTCGCTCATACTAAGACTCGGCTCACCGGCACCAGCACCCAATATAGCGCGAACCTTGCCAAAATCATCAACCAGCCGAATTACCTTTGTGCGAATCTCATCTTTGGGGTCACCGGCAATTATCGCATCCACTTTCTGCTCCAGTTTCTGCAAACGTTCTTCTATTGTCATAACTTATACACCTTTCTTTCTAAGAGAAAACAACGTCACCCAGATCAGGCATAGCCAGCTACCATCGCAGAACAAACCATATGCCAATTTTTCGCCTCCTTGTTGTACGACCCCATGTTAGAGCTACAAGCCACGCCGCGAAACCGCAGCATCAATCCTCTCTTTTTCAATATGCAACTTTTCCAACTCCACATCAGCAAGTCGCCCCATAAAACCGCCCCTGCCGTCACTCCACTGTGATTGCCCTATCATGGTGTCAACTCTGCGCTGCATCTCAAGCAGCGTCCCGTCACTGACTTTCTCCAAATTGGTGTGTCGCATCCAGAATGTAGCAAGACTCATTGCGCCCCTCTTTTCCACGGTTTCTACCCAGCGTAGGCGGATAAAACATGACCGCCTAACGTGGATTTCCTGTATTTATATACCGACCAATGTATTTCAAAAACGTAGCCTGACTGCGTGGTATTATCAAGGATAATATACGTAGTATCGCTACGTGAACATAAAGAAACAGTTGGGGAAACGAATTGCCGAATTACGCAGGGAAAAAGGGTTAACCCAGGAAGCTTTTGCCGAGAAGGCCGATTATTCCGTGGAATTCGTGAGTTTTGTCGAACGCGGCATCAATTCCCCCTCTATTGAAGGCTGCGAGAGGATCGCCAAGGCCCTCAACATCAGACTTCGAGATTTGTTTGATTTATAACAGGCAACTATGTGGCTTCCAAAACATTTGTTAATCCCGCGCCTCAAGAAAAATAAACATCCTTTGCGCGCAGGTATAACCATCAATGACAGAAACAATTTCCCCGTAATCGATCCCGAAAACAATCTTGATATGTCCGTCGGCGGCAATACGCTCTTACAAACGATACTCATTATTCAGAATGGTCGTCTCGAAGACAAGCATATGGATAATGTCGGATAATGGAGGAAATATTCGATGCCGGCTACTTCAAATATGTATGCAAATACTAAAACGTGGAGCCCATTCATGGGTTGTGAGTTCAATTGCAGCTATTGTACCCCAACTTTTAAGCGACAGGCCAAACGGCAGAGGAAAAATTGTAATCAATGTTATAATTATACACCGCATTGCCATCCTGAAAGGCTTTCGAAAATCCCCGGATCCAAGATTGTTTTTGTGTGCGGAAGCGGTGATATATCCTATTGTCCGAAGAGGTTCGTACCAAAGATTATCAATGCACTAAAAAACCACAGGTCAAGAAATGCACAAACATACTACTTCCAGTCGAAAAAGCCCTCCTGCCTGAAGCCATTCCTGCATTTACTGAACCCGAATTTCGCTATAGTGACAACACTGGAAACAAACCGGGATAAGGGCTACAAAGCAATATCAAAAGCACCCCTACCGACCACTAGATATAAACAGTTTCTCTCCCTCAAGTATCCAAGGAAGGTCGTAACTATCGTGCCGGTCATGGACTTTGATGTGGAGATATTCGCCGACTGGATGATCAAACTGAAGCCAGAATATGTATGGTTGGGATTTGACAGCAAGAAATGTAAACTCCCCGAACCATCCGAACAAAAGCTGAAAGCGTTTGTAAAGATTCTCAACAAGCACAAGATCAAAATTCTTGGAAAGAATCTAAAGGGCATAAAACTACCAAAGGTAATTATGACAGATGGAAATAATGTTGTACCGTGCTGAATAAAACCGTGAATCCCGGTCCGGCTTCAGCACTGGCCGCGTCAGTAAAAATAGTAGCGCAAACGGATCCAATTTTCTAAAAGCCAATTTCAGAACCTTACCCCCAAAGCCCACGGCTATCCACCCTACCTCCTTAGAGAACCATTAAGCCTGGCAGGAATCCTTATTTCCCTTCGGCAAAAGAAATAATTCATCCATCTTGATCTAAGCCCCCGCCTCGCTCGCGTGTGGCGTTGCGCTTGCTCCTTGTTCGCGGGCGCCGCCGTTACGTGCAACTCCCGACCGCTACGCGGCTACGCTGAACGGAAGGCAACCTACCGTTCACGGCGCCAGGCACCGTCGCTTCGAAGATCGGGAGATGCCCAGTCACGGCGATTACGCCACGCTACAGTCTCCGCACAAGCCACACCAAAGCTCGGCCCCCATGGCCGCCGGCACGAGCGTATTGGTTTTCGTCAACGTCCCGCCAAGATCGCTCCGTCTCCGAAAACTTCGCCCAGGGCCAACACCCTCGTGCTTAACGGCGGCCGGAAACCCCATAAGACCCATAGAAAATAATTGGTCTTTGAGTTTACCAAAGAAAGGAACTTCCATGAACACACCTGTATATCACTTCACATCGATAAGCGCCTTGCGCAGACATCCTGAATTTGAGGCCGCAAAATCAGGATGTATCTCAGCAGCACGGCACGTGGTACGAGCTTTCGTTCGAACATTCGTCCAAGAAGAAGACATACAGTCCTCAAAGAATATCGCCTTGTGCCCGGTAACGGCGGTCGAAAAGACGGGCGTCAATCTGCTTCCCTTGGTTCTGGCGCAATACATCGGCAAGGTCGCCAAGTATCGCGTGGAAACTGAGATCGTGCAGGTCAACAGCACGCATCATACCGATGCAAACGCCGTCCACAGGCTATTAAACCGGCCTGTGTTCGAAGGACCGGTCACGGAGGGAATGTCATATCTTCTCGTTGACGATGTGATAACCACGGGCAGTACGCTTCAAGGACTTCGTCTGCACCTGGAACGTCATGGTGCCAGAGTCGAAGGATTCTGCGTCCTTGCAGGGTCCTTCAACATGATAATGGGATCTTCTCTCGTTATAAATCAGACCTGTGCAACCCGTACCGAACTTAGAGCAAAGTTCGGAAAACAAACGCTCGATGAATTCCTGCAGGACTTCGGGATCGCGGAATCATCGGGAGACCTCACGAATTCACAGGCTCGGTATCTACTGTCATTCAAGAGTCTGGACTCATTGCGAGACAGAATCTCGGAACACCGCAATCCATGCATATCAACAAACCAGCTCGAACTTGCTTACGCATAGAAAGGATCATCATGCATAATTACGCCACAGCAGTTATTCAGCTGCCGCTCGTCAGGGAGACGGGCACAAAGCCCAGGATACGGACTCCGGAGGACTCGGCAAAAGCCTGCGCTGACATGCAGAACCTGGCGCAGGAAAGCTTCCAGGTACTTCTGCTCAACTCGAAAAATTATCTGCTTAACAGGCAAATGGTAAGCCTTGGCCTTGTGGACGCAAGTTTAGTCCACCCACGCGAAGTCTTCAGACAGGCTATCGTGGAAAATTCGGCAGCCCTGGTCTGCGTGCACAATCACCCATCGGGGGACTCAACACCATCCGCAGAGGATATCAGAATCACGCGCCAGTTGATCGAAGCGGGCAGGATTATCGACATCAAGATACTCGATCACGTGATTATCGGCCGTCCATCGGAGAACAATAAAGGCTACACGAGCATGCGCGAAAGCGGGCTTTGTGAGTTCTAAGAGCCGTGGCAACGGCGGGATGGGAGGGACGGGAAAGCCCTCCCCATCCTTTCAGCAACAAACTCCCGAGATTTCCTCGGGGCAATTCATACAATACAGGAGGAAAGTATCATGTCAGGAAAGTTATCAGGACAGAATAGGGTCAGTTTGGATGAGTTGCAGAGGTTTCAGGTTCCGGCGCAGACGGAGTCGTATGTTCCATTACCGCACTACGATATGGCGATGAATTTACAGACCGTCGCGACGGACATGTTCACGCCGAAGGGGTATGTATTCGTAAAGGGTGAATACGCGACAGCGCGTGACGGACAGAGGGTCTTCGGTGTTCTGCAGTTCAAGAACGGCATTACCGACATGGGCATGGCCGTGGGGTTCCGTAACAGTTATGACAGGAGTATGTCTGCGGGTGTTGTCATAGGGGCACAAGTGTTCGTGTGTGACAATATGTGTTTCCGGGGTGAGATCACAGTCATGCGCAAGCACACGAAGAACATAATCGAGGGGCTCCAGACAGAGCTTGTCGCCGCGATATACTCATCCGTTGGCAACTTTGAACTCATCCATACAGAACTGGAGAGATTAAAAACGGTGGAAATATCGGACGAGTTCGGGTTCAGGACTCTGGGCAGTCTGGCGGGAAACGAAGTACTCACACCGACGGAACTTAATGAGGCCTTCCGTCAATGGAAAGAGCCGCAGTACGAGTCATTCAAGCCCAGAACCGCGTACAGTCTCTACAATGCGGTCACATGTGGATTACGGGACATCGCGCCCCACAGGACCTTTCAGGTTCACCGTGACGTGCACGAAGCGATTATCGCTGAATACCTCCCTCCAGCACCTTCCGCAAACTAAGTAAAAACATCACAGGGAGGAGGTGGTAACAACGGGGGCAGTCGTTCACTACGGCTGTCCCCCGCTCTATTGGTATAACTATGCTGGCGGACGCTTCGGCGTTCATCAGTTCTTTTTTCAGATACGGAGAGGATTGATCTTTACGGAGTGAAGACACTTTAATTGATTGCGCTCTGCTGGCTGCCTTCCCAGTCAGCGTTCAAGCCTTCCCCCGGCTTTCACTGGTTCTTCTAATACATGTAATTAAGATTCTTTTTTTCTGCGGGGATTTTCGGGTATTAAAGGGATCGCACAACCAGAATCAACCCGCCCATCCAGTCTATTCCTGCGCAGGTGCAGAAATAAATATACTTTATTCAGTCGCTCTACACATTCCTACAGCGAGGAAGCTTTTCTCAAATTTAAAGTGTTCGTCTCTTTATCTGTTGGCATCACTTGAAAATACAATTCCCCGTCTGTTTTAGTCACTGCACGCTTATAGTGTTTCATAAAAACTCCTAAGCTATGGCCCATCTGTGATGTTACGAGCGTAGCATTTTGTGTCCATGCATAAAGGTGACTGGCTGCGCTGTGCCGCATAATATCACTTTCCCACTTATCGGCAACATTCGCCTTTTTCCGGACGGCAACAAACTCTTTACGCGAGAAATGAATCAATCCCTTGCGAGTACCTCCTGACGTGCATTTCTCAAGCCAGGCCATGAGGTTGTCCGGTATGGTTACATAACGGTCTTGTGATGTTTTACAGGCTTCAGGGGAAACGTAGATTTCTTTCCTCTCAAGATCAACATTTGACCATGAAGTGCGTCTTATTTCCCATGGACGGAGTCCACAGAAGCAGCCTATGGCAAAATAGGGCAACATGGCACCGAGTTGATAGTTTTTTGCTGCAAAGAGCAAAGACCGGACTTCCTGCGGCGTCAAGACGGAGGGAAGAGTCCTCTTGATTTTAACCTTAGAAATCGCGGCAGCTGTATTCTCTTTTGTATATTTTCGTTTAACGGCAAATCCACAAAATATACTGAGATGCCTCCGGTAATCTTTGCGAGTTGTGTTTGTTGCGTGTATGGAATCGAGCCATCGCTCCATGTCAAACGGGGTAACGCTATGCATATACCGCTTGCCGAACTTCCCAGAGAATCGCGTTAGTTTCTGGCGATAATCCCGTATCGAGAGATCCGCCAAGCCGGCGTTCTTCTTGCTTTCCAGGAACTCCTCCAGAACCTCCTCAACTGTCCGTTTCTGGGCTTTTGGATCATTGTGCTTTGTGAAATAGCGTACGGCATCTGTTATTGTTGTTGGTTTAAACCCTTTTTCGGTGAGCTCCCGACAGGCCTCACCAAAGGCTCTGAGTTCTTCTGGTTTAAAGTTCAAAAAATCAGCGCCGTAAGCGGTCAGTGTTTGCAGCCGGCGTTCGGCCTCTGCCTCTGCCTCGGCCTTAGTGGATCTGTTGATCTGGATACGCTTGGAGCCGGTGACTCTGCGGGAAAGATTTGCTTGCCAGCCGCTGCCGCGTTTTCGTAGTGTGTAATACTTCGGTTTTGCCATATAACACCGCCTTTCAAATTGGTGACATAATGGTGACACAGGGTAAATCCGAAGTCAAGCTGACAAAAGTTGATGTTGATATAAAGCCTATAAATAAAGCTTATACTAAGCGTTGGAGGGGTGGCAGAGCCCGGTTGAATGCGCATGACTCGAAATCATGTTTACCAGCAATGGTAACGGGGGTTCAAATCCCTCCCCCTCCGCCACTTCAACCCCCCGCCTTTTCACCTGCTTGCGTATTCCAGAACAAACTCAAAGGCTCGTATATCGCCCAATACTCGTAGAATACTTGTCTTCCCATACAACAATTTCCCTAATCTTTTCCTCGGCAGATTCTCATTTCACCAATGCCTTAGCTGTGCTCTGAGAAGAGGATGGTGTTTCTTATTCCCTTGCTTGAGCCAGACAAGTAGCGCATCCACGATTAGAGCATGAAAATCGCAACGACGCACCTGTGAATCGATATAAGAGATACCCGCAGACATAAGGTCTTTCTTGAATACCTTCATACTTGCAACACCATCAGCAAAAACCAAATCCTCTGATGACCAACATACAGGTCGATATTGCCGCAATTCCTTTTCCAAGACAGGTTGAATCGACATATTTGCCATAGCCTCTGTTTTGCAGGATTGACTTTATTATCCAGACACAGCAAAGTCACAACTTCACACGGAGAAATAACATGTTAAAAAAGACTTTTATTGTGATTGCCATGAGCATCAGCCTGTTGTCTTCCAATATAATGGCCGCCAATGCAGAACATCGACTCGGCATTGCAGCCAATTACTGGAAGGCTCTGGACGATGTGGATATCTCGGAAATTGACGAGAACGGAGTTTCCTGGCTCGCATCATACCAGTACATACCAGGTCCAGCGCTGTCATTTGAAGCCGACTTGGAAATATTTAAAAAGGGGTTTGCCGGTTCAACAGAAAACGTTTATGCCCCGCAGGGATACATACTGCTTGGATCAGGCCTGTATGCAGGAATCGGCATGGGGATCTATTACCTTGATGGAGAGTTTGTAGACCGCCCCTTCTTTGCCGCCAAGGTCGGTATTGAACTGGAGCTGATCCCGCATATTTTCCTGGATATCAACGCAAATTACCGCTTTGACGAATGGAAGAATATCACCGAACTGGCAAAAGATGTTAAAACAGACACCATCATGCTCGGTGCCGCTCTGCGCCTGGCATTCTAACTTCTGTCGCAAACCTTGATCATGCTGATACACCGAAACATCCGTTCTGCCATACACTTGATCATCATAATCTCCCTATTGTCGGTCTTTACAACAAACGGAGAGGATGCAACCCACCTTACAGCCACAAATCCACCCGGACTTAAACTGAAACCCATCACACCAATAAAGCTACCAGCAATACCAGTAATCAGGAATATGACTAATCACCTGGACAATATCCATGATGGAACATATCTCAGACTCCAACGGTCCGTAAACAGTTTCGATACCTTTTTCGCAAAGAACAAAGCCGAAAGAATCGAAATACCCATGTCACGATTCAGGCTTGGCACTTATCTTGTGGTAGAGGATAAAGACGACAAAGTAAGCACAAAACTGGAACCGGATTTCGAGGCAGATCTGGACCTACCCAACATAGAACACCGATTCGGCCTGTTTATTAATTCCTTCCGTTCCGAAGACCTGCCCGGAGTGGACCCGGTAGAACGAAAAAGCAGCATCAGCGTAGGATTGCAGCATATTTTAGAGGATCTTCACCTCCATTCAAGGATTGGAGTGAAATGGCGTGACGCACCCGTCGGAATAGCAAAAACCGAATGGCGGCCAAAATACTCTATCGGCAAGATGACAATCTATCCGAGGCAAAGAATCTTCTATGAAACAGACGATGGCTTAGGCGAACTTACATCCCTGACACTGAACCGCTGGCTTGGAAGAAACTTCGCCCGACTCGTATCTGCAGGCAAATGGACCGAACAGACAACGGGAATCGAATGGGAACAGTCCTTTCTTTTGGGTCATGTCATAAAACGGATCGAAGAGAGTAAAACTGCCGATATCGTGTCAAACGACGATGTGGCACAAGGCTTCGGGGTACGATACAGCATATTCGGACACAACTCAACCGACGAACAGCTTGTCGACCGGCACCGCCTAACATTTATTTATCGCCATCCGCTTTACCAGAACTGGCTTTTCTTTCAGGTAGCACCAGGCATCGAGTGGAGAAACGAAGATGAATGGGATCCCATCCCTTCAATCCAGTTCGGTCTGGATACCCTCTTCTGGGAATTGACACAAAAATAAAGCTCTACTGGTTGCCACACTTAACCCGAGGCTCCAAGCCTGTTGTTTCAATGAACGAAATATGCCTCTTAGAAACAGGCGTTGACAACAGGTGAAAGGTAAAACTCGGCGCTATCGTTGTAGTTGATCAGACCGATCTGTATTCCAGTCATGTCTTTTGCGCAATTTACAATCCCTACTTGAAGCCCCTGGATCTTGTCGGCCACATTGATTATACCGACCTGAGCTCCCATCATAACACCTTTCGGATAGATAAGGTTGAAAGCGCCAAACTGAAGCCCATATGCACAGGGGGCTCCACGAGAAAATGAAGGATGTTCCAACCCAAAGGCGTCAATGTTCCCAACTATGTTATCTAACCCAATCTGTATACCCCTCATTTCTCCACGACTTACGTTGAGTAGCCCTGCCTGGGCACCAAGCATATCCCGGGTCAGGCTGTTGACCAGCCCCAGATCAAGCCCATAAGAATCTCTATTCTCGCCATAGATCAGATTGAGGCGCAATCCAAGCACATCGATGTCCTCAGGTACAATCTGCACTGGATTCCACAAAGACAGCTGGAAAAACGTCGAATCATATTTTTCCCATACCTGCGAAAACACAGGAGATCCATACAGGCAGAGGGCAATGAACAAAACAAAACCTTCATGAAATATTTTCTTCATAATTTCACCCCCCGTATTAACATGTGCTTATTTTCTTATAATTGTCTCGCGGAGTCAACGAACATAATGCTCTGTACTCTGAAAAGGACGTAAATCATATTTGTGGGTAAAAGAGCAAGCATGTGGCATTTCGCGCCCATGCTCCGCTATGAAGCTACGCAGGGCAAGGAGAAGCCGATCCTGACCTCTGAAGAGTCGGAATCTTTTGCGCGCCATTTCGGCTGTGGACCCAGCCTTTGCTGAGAAGCTTCGGCGGGCAAGCAGCCGACTCTACAAGTAAATTCCACCTGTAGTGTGCGCTGTCGTCAGCGCATTCTTTCGCATAACGTTTCTCCGTCCCGTTCGAGCCGAAGGTTCGGCTTGCGGTCTCCATTCCGCGCGGACGCGGAAAAAAAGAAACGAAGAAGTTATCCACATTTCTGAACTACACCCCTTTGAAAATAACTACTGAGTTTACAGGGTATACCCGAATGACGCTGTGACAAGGAAGGATCAACCACTGCTGTCTTAATTCGCTCCATCAGAAATCAAATTATCAATAATCTGGTTTCCGCTGCCCCCAATTATCTTTATGGAAGGTGCACGCTTAGCGATTTTGCGGTCATCACGGATAAGACAATCACTTATCCGGCTGTTTTTCATGTTACGCGCAATCAGGCCAACGTTCTCGCAGTCAAGTATCGTACAGCCTGTAAAGTTGAATCGAGCGCAATCTTCAATCACAACACCAGCCTCCGCTGTATGTACACCACTAACATGCAGACCGGTAATCGTACAATCGGAACAGTTGCGGAACACCGTTGCATTGATGGAGTCATTCCCATATGGCGGGTT
Organism: Lentisphaerae bacterium RIFOXYA12_FULL_48_11; assembly: GCA_001804885.1. GTDB lineage: Bacteria > Verrucomicrobiota > Kiritimatiellia > UBA8416 > YA12-FULL-48-11 > YA12-FULL-48-11. The sequence goes on along the minus strand of MHBM01000092.1, from coordinate 62,153 downwards.
ACGATCCAGAACATTGGCGCCGAAAACAACATGCGTACAATCTTCGATAAGCAGGTTGTGCTTGAACCCTCCACATAGAGTATTGCCTGTAAATGTAACATCCCTACATCCTGCAAGATGAAGATTGACCATTACATCGGACATGACATTTCCCGTAATCGTTATGTGCCCCCACTGATGCTGAACACCTTTTGCATTGGCCTTGCCTCGTCCGATAATACGAATATTGGCAGAATCGGGGCTTTTGGAATTATGCTGGATGGTGCACCCGGAAATTTCCACCTCGGCGGCACCCGCGGGGCTTGTCGAGCAATCGATAAGAATGTTCGCCGTCGGGCTCGTATTAGATGACATATTCGATTCGATATCGCATGTGCCAATCTGGATATTGCGAATATCACCACCGTGCGTAACAATGCCACCGCCTTCACAATAACTAATGTGCGACCCGACAATGTTGGACTGATGCAGGTTGACTTCATCATAAAACACACCAATGCCACGATTATTGTATATATGACAGTTCGCAATCAGGACATTGCGGTTACGATTCACCAGATGCACGCCATGCAGGCATTTCCGGATAGAGCAACGGGTAATGGTAATCTGCATTGTTCCGCTGGCTTCTATCCCGACCGCTTCCGGATGATCCCCCACGATTTCCACTCCATCGATCATGGGTGTTCTCTGGCGTTCCCAGACATTGGGCTTGAATGTTGTCGGGCTTGCATTACCGTTGGTGTGAGTACCAACAAAACGGAAAGCTGGGCCAGCCCCAGCCATGACAATCTGACACGTACCGTCCGAGACAAAAGAGGTAAAACCAACCTTATCCAGATCAACAACTACCGGCTTGCTGATAAGATAAACACCTTTAGGGAAACGTATGCCACCGATACCCGAATCAACGGCTTTCTGTATGGCGGCGGTATCGTCAGTCTTTCCATCACCTGCCGCTCCAAAATCACGAACCGTCTTCTCCTGACCCGCAAAAGCGGAACCGGCGAACATAAGAAGAACACACAAAGCCCGCATCATTTATCCCTGCCTGTCCGTATACTGGGTTAGAAATGATGGACCAGCCGCGCCACATAGCGTTCACCTTCAGGACGATACTCTGCGCCAGATTCAAAATAGGCACAGAGGAAAAGATGCGTGTCCTTGGAAAAACTCATTAACGCGCCGGGCCCAACTCCAAATACCTGCTCTTTACCGTCAACCGAATTACCATCAGCTTCCGAGTCCGTGGTCTGCTTCAAATAGTAACCATTCACTCCGAGCTGAAGCATCTTTGGCACCACTTCATAGGAGGCGGCGAAATTACCGTGGAAAGCCTGGCCGGCCTGTGTATCACCAATCTCGGGAGATAGAGCTGGATCAGAGTTCTTGCCATTCCAGAGATAATGCAAACGCCAGGATAGGTTCAACTTGGGACAGAGAAAGACCGTTGCAGCCCAGTAAGGATTGAAGGAGAAGAAGTTACTGCCAGGGTTCAACGCCTTATCATCATCATATTTGCCCGTCGGGAAAATGGTCTGGAGTTCAATACGGTGCATGAAGATCGGTCCATTCTTTCCCATTATCGGGTCCCACTGGAGATACGGACCCACCCACAGGTCTCCCAAACCTGTTCCATTATCGGGCAGAAGATTATTATCAAAACTGACAACAGGAAGAATAAAGTTGAGTCCCCATTTCCCGCCAAACAATATTTCCTGGTTAGACTGATAGATCAACTGGTTCAAACTGACCCACACATCAAGGCCGGCATCTCCTGGAGGACCATCAACAAGTTTATCAGCCGTGTAAAACTGGATATATTCGGAGAAATACCAACCGGGGCCTGACGGCGGTGCACCATCAAGAAAGCTGGTAAATCCAATATTAACGGATGGCTGATCAAAGGCCATTGAAGGAAGAACAGTGAATGTGCATGCAAACAGACATACAATCAGCGCAACAACTCGGACACTTCTCATACTTACCCCCCCTTTAGTTCTACAAATTTACCACAACCAGTTTGTTACTATGAGCTAAATTTGCGCCTGATTGCCATATCTGTCAACGAGAAATCCAGCATTTTCAGAAACCAGCCAGACATCAACTTTTCTCTTTTCATATCCGCGCCTTGATCTGCATGCAGATCCGTGTAATTATAACCATCAACTTGATCGGAGAAAGTACAATCCTATGAATAACCTCGGACAAACAGCCAGACATCATTGTATATCAGTCGCTATTCTGATCCTCATGGCAACAGCAGGATTTATATGTCATGCCGGAAGCATTCCAGTCCAGCATGGCGATATATCCCTGGGTCTCGACGAACAATCCGGCGCACTTATAAGCTTTGCTTACAAGGGTGAAACAATTTTATCGAGTGGCGCAGAACGTTCGCCGGTAACATGCTGTATCGGCGAGAAGGATAAAAACAAATGGCTGGAAAGCTTCGGTAAACGGAGAGTCACTAACCGTACCCAACCGGCACCCGACACGGTTGAATTGACAGTCCGCATTGGTGATTTTGAACTGGTCGAGCGTTACAGGATCCACACCAGCCCTGCACGTTTGGACCGGTCAGTAACATTAATCAACCGTGGTACCGAAACAGTGAAATTACGGGCATTTGCATTTAAAACATTCGGTGTAATAGCGACAAAAGACGGTTTCTACCGCTTCCCTCGCCAGTGGCCTCCACGCAGCCACGCTTTCTCCGGAATGAAACAGGGGACAACACATGGCGGTGGTGGATCCATAGCACCACTCTTGGCAGAGCTTTCGCAGTCTCGATCACTGCTCTGGTTGAGTTTTGGAACAGATCCTTCATCTATTCGTGTCGAGGAAAATGAAGGCCGGTTCGACGTGGTGCAGAACATGCAAGCTGCGGGATACCTCAAGCCAAACCAGCCGCAGGAAATCGGTTTCGCAAGCATGCAGATTTCGGATACCGGCTATTGGGGAACGCTTCCGTTGATATGGCGCTGGATGGACAACGTGGGTCTTAAAGTACCGGCCGACAGGCCAAAATGGATTGAAGAAGCCATTCTCTACTGCTTCCATCCGGGCGGCACCATAGGCAGCAACTTCAAGGATCTCGGCGGGTTCAGACCTGCAACGGAACAACTGCTGCCGACCATCCCGGACCTCGGCGCAACAGCCATCTGGATAATGCCGATAGAACAGCGGAGCCCGTACTGGCCGTTTGATTACTATAAATTCATGGACGGGCTCGGTACAGCCGACGACTACAAGGCACTCGTCAAGCGTGCGCATGATCTTAATCTGCACGTGCTACAAGACCTTGTACCCCACGGCGGAAGCCCCAAGGCTGTTCATAACCTGGCACATCCTGAATTCATGCTGCATCGGGAAGATGGTTCAATCCTGAACTACTGGCTGAACGATTTCGCCTGGCCTGACTGGCAAAAATATATTGCCGGCGTGGCCTCGTATTACTGCCGCGAATACGGCGTGGACGGGTACCGAGTGGACGCCTGCAGTGGCAGCAAGGAAATGAACTGGAATCCCGAAATCCCTTACGCCCGGGCCAGTCACGCGCTGTTATGGGGCGGCATCGGAATGATGAAGGGAATCAGAACTGCCGTCAGAGAAGCAAAGCCCAAAGATGGCGCAATACTTGCAGAGGCCGAAGCCTCACGCCTGCTGTCCGTTGCCGATGCCCAGTATGATTTCGGGTTCTGCTACAATCTCTGCCACCAGTGGCGCAGGGAATCTCCGGAATATTTTGTGACACATTTGCAGGAATATCTCGAAGAACAGAAATATATCGAACCACGAGGCACACTGCGCATGCGCCACGTTGAAAGCCATGACAGCCTGCGCTCTGAAATGTGGTATGGTGTGGATGGAATGCACGCCATGTATGCATTGAGCGCGTGGATCGATGGTATTCCGCTGATCTACCAGGGCATGGAAGATGGACATGCCGCCGCATTGAAACAGATTAACGAAATACGGAAGAACCGACCGGAACTGGCCCGGGGCGAGGCATTCTACCAGGCAGTCAAATGCAACGCACCGGGTGTATTCACCTGCCTCAGGAAACTTGGCGACAAGAAATGCGTCGTAGCCATCAATTTCAACCGGGAAGCGGTCAAGGCAAAACTGGCATGGTCGGACGGAAAGGCTGAACTGGAACTCAACCCCCTGGAATATGCCGTAGTGCCGGGGACGAATGACGCAGTCAAACCGTCAAAAACTCCTTCAAGCCAGGGCGAGTTGTTTAGCGGCAATGAGATAGTCTTTCCCGAAGCGACAGAATGGTTCGCTGAAACCATATCCGGTCAATTGCGCGACCAGAACCTGCTGCGTTCATCAACATCAAATACCGAATATCGTTCCAGCATCTACTGGCGCCCGAAGAAGACTGATATCTTGTGGCGAAATGAACTGATGCCGCTCCACCCTGCCCGACCAATGCTTGGCGTAAAAAACAAGGATGGTAAATGGAAAGTTTTGTATTTTCAGGAGAATATCCCTGACAATGTTCAGCTTATCAGAAATCATGAGAAGGGATCAGAATTCCGGCTGACAGGACTCGGCAATACCAAAGTAAGAATACTGGATAACAGCGAGCCACCCTCTGGTCCCGTTCAACCAGCGCAAATCAGTGCCGTCACATTTCATTGTATCGGGCCGGACATCATCGTCAGAAACAAACATTATACGGTTGTCCTGCGCCGCCAGGGCGGAGTGATCAGGGAGTTGACAGTCAATGGCAGGATCGTTGTCAAGAACCACGACATGTACGGCGACCAGGAATACATGCAAGCAGCCGACGACGACCGTATTTCGGTCAATAACGATGTTGAATGTGCATTACGAATCGAAAAACAGAACAACGATTTGAAGCTTAGCTTTGAGGGCCAGCTCCGTGGGTTCGGGCGTTTCGCCCTCAAGCGTCCACCCATCTTGTTTCGAAATGAATATGTGTTTAATGATGCACCCAGTTTCCACCAGAAATGGGCCTTCTGCACGGAAAAAACCTTCAAAGAAAAGACAGCTTTCCTGGCGACAATACTATCACCGGATGCCGATCATTTCCATTTTACGCGTGGAAACGAGAAAATATGCGAGGATGCTGTTGGACAATCGAGTGCGCGATGCGGCCAGACAAAAGGCAAGCCGGCCCCGGACAGCGTAGAGTTCACTACCGGTGCGACAAGGCAGTTGTGCCTTAAAGGACTGCGCGTACCAGAAGGTTCTGACTGCAATCTATTTATCAGTGGAAACACGTTCTTTATTACGCTTCTGGACGGCAAAGGCTCGAGCATGGAACAAGGTCGCTGGTATGAATTTGAAGCAGACTGGTTTACCTACTAATTAACCCGGACAGGAGGTGCCCCACCATGGCAATAACCAGAAACAACCAGTTTCTGCACAAAATGAATCTCATTGTATCCATGAGCCGTATCAAACGTGCATCATTCACCCGGCAACCAGAGATAGTAGAATCCGTTGCGGGCATTCAACGGCTGGGGCAGGTTCATGTTCAACCTGAGAGGCGCTGCGCGCACGGATGGCGAATATATGTTAGCGTCCTCTGACTCCCAGTAACAGTATGTCACAACATCCGCATCAGACAACCCGGCCGCCGCGATAACGCCCTCAATAGTCTCATCAAGGAAGCAGATCCTGTCAGCGAGCTTCTGTTCGACAGCCTGCTTTGCCGTGTAAATACGGCCATCCGCAATCTTTGTAAGAGTTTCTCGATCACCAACCTGCGGGCGGTATTGCAGTATCCACGACAGGAATCCCTGGTAATTCTCATCTATCACGCTCTGCAGGACAGCGCGTTCCTCGTCCGTCATATCGCGCATTCCGCTCCCGATATCCTTGAGCTTGCCGGACTTGATGACTACCTGCTCAAAGCCAATCTTGTCCGCCAGTCGACGGTACTTCGGAAACATGGCAATCACTCCAATACTGCCGGATATTGCCGATGGCTGGATGTTGATCTTGTCACATGCCGCGGCGATGTAGTAGGCACCGGAACAACCCAGTCCGTTAATCTGTGCATGTACAGGAATACCCGTACGTTTCCGGAACTGCGCAACCTCGCGCGCGATCAGCTCGCTGGCGCCAACGGTCCCACCAGGCGAATCAATGCGCAGGATCACAGCCTTTATGCTGGAATCCTCTTCAGCCTTGTTCAGGACTGCTTTCATGACCTTCGGTGTGCATGTAACATCGCTGAACAGCCCCCCATCCTCCTCGATGATCATTCCGCTGACATTGATCATCAGAACCTTATTGAAGGTTATCCAGCTCTTCGCCTTCTGGACTGTTACTTCCTCAAGTTTCTGAAATTCCAGGAAGGAACTCAAATCCACCGCAACACACCCGGCCAGGCAAAGTGACACGACGCAAAACAACAGGGATACATTTTTTAATTTCATGGTTTTCCAGAATTTGGTAGAATAGACAGAATTCACAGAATTATCCTAAACATTCTGTGAATTCTGTCTAAATCCTTTTTTAACTCCGGTTATCCTCAGAGGATACCGGGCAATTTGTTTTTGATCAGCTGTTCAGCTTCCTGGTCTGCAGTAAGGATTTCACCGCCGCACTTGGGACATTTCTGATCCTTCCAGGAAAAACGGGCTTTGCATTTTGCACAAGTCCATCTTTCCTTCTGTTCGGCCAGCCACTTCGTTGCACCAACTTCCTTGATTCGTTCGAGGTTGTAAGCCGCCAGCAATGTATATCCGGGTTTTGTGTTATCCTGCTTGCTCTTGCTGGTGTTGTGATATTTCCTGAGCTTCTCGCACGGATACTCCTTGCATTTCACACAGGACGAGACACCCTTTTTCACTGCACACTGCTTGATCTGGCAACCTCCGGGACCGCCGTTAGGCTTGTTCTGTTTACAACCGTAGCATTTGATATCAGCTTTCTTTGCAGCTTTCTCACTCTCGATCATGACAGAACAAGCGCCACAATAGTCGCCGCAATATCCTTCGTACTGGAATTTCCCGGATCCGGCAGCTGCCGCCGATGCAGTTCCACACAACTTACCGCACATGCACACACCCATAAAACCAGTAGCTGCGGCAGTTGACTTGTTGAGAAATTCACGACGGGTAACAAGATTCATCTTGGCCATAAGAACTCCTTTACGTTCCAGGCAATGTCCCTTCCGGAGTAATGCCAACATCTTTACTCCAGCACTCTTGCCAAATATTTATAACGCGATTATGGCCGCTCTGGTTTCTGAGTCAAGCCCTTATGTAAAACCTCTCTCAATAGCCAATGATTATCCCTCATTACCCCCCTATTTTACTGTAAAACATAACCCCTGTTGCCAGCCGGGCACAAGTGTGATTTGCTGTTGATGTAAAACTTCAAACATCAATATTCATAATATAGATGCAACCGGTACGGCAGAATTCGAACCGCACGGAGAAAGGAAGAACATGAAAAGAATATTCACATTAACATGCATGGCGATAACTGCACTGGGAATACCCGCCGCGTATTCACAATCTGACCAGGCAAAGAAGATTGCGGAATCCTTCAAAGGCACGAAATACGATGGAGGCATAAAACACGCATCTTATGTAACGGACATCCTTGTTAATAAACCGGACTATGTCGTTTTTACGCCAAAGCTGGATAATTCCGTCACAGGCGACAAATATAACGACCATTTCCAGGTGTTTGACAAGCCGGACGGGACTCTTTTCGCAGCCTGGACGCAGGCCTCCAGGGAAGCAGATGTTGATCAACATATCGCCTTCTCGAAAAGCACCGACAAGGGCTTGACCTGGAGCGAACCAATTGTTCTTGCCGGCTCCAAGAATCAGACAAACCCGCAATTACTCGCCAGCTGGCAGCAGCCAATGGTCAGCAAGTCCGGGCGCATCTATATCCTCTGGAACCAGCAGGTCACCAGCCGCGGCCCGCACTGCGGAAACATGTTCGGTAAATATTCCGATAATGATGGCCAAACCTGGTCTGCCCCGAAAATGGTTCCAATGATGCGAATGAGCCGCGATCCTGAAGATATTACAATTCCGCCAAGCTGGTGTAACTGGCAGCGCCCACTTCGCCTCGGCAAGGATGGCAAATATCTTGTCGGGGTCTCCCGCCATGGCAAGCTTCCCGGCGAGAAAAAAGGTGGATGCACCATCGAGTTCCTTCAATTCGACAACATCGACGACAATCCAGAGGTGCAGGACATCAAGTTAAGCTGGTTTTCCGCCAATGAAAATGTTTTGAAGGTTGAACACGAAAAATTCGGTTCCGCCTGCGAAGAAGCCGGTATTGTAAAGCTGCCTGATGGCCGCTTATTCGCGATGATGCGCACCTGCGCGGGTAATCCATTCTGGTCACAAAGCCGTGACAATGGTGTCACATGGAGTGCTCCGAAAAAGCTGCTTGATCGTGACGGAGGGAAAGCCTATCTGCACCCGCGCTCACCCTGCCCGATTTATGACTGGAAAGGTCCCGAGGCAGCAAGCGGATACTACTTTGCGCTTGTGCATAACACATTTGATTTTGAAGGTAAGAATGAATACCAGAAGCGTGGACCACTGTATTTAATTGCAGGAAAATTTAACCCAAAGTCAGAACAGCCGATTGAATTTGCGCCGATGAAACTTTTTGCCGAACGGCCCAATGGAAATTCATTCTACACCAGCTCCACTGTTGTCGACGGAAAAACCATTCTCTGGTTCCCCGACATGAAGTTCTACCTGCTCGGCCGCATTATCGGCAAGGAATGGTTTGAAGGCGTTCAATAAATTTCACTATCCCATCCAATATTATCTGAAATACGGATTATCGGAATTATAACTCCTTTGGCATCGCAAATACCCGGCCACTTTAGCAACGCCCTTTGCCGTTGACAGTTGCCGGGCTGCAATACAGAATTCTTTTCCAGAGAGTTTTCTCATTGTATTGCCAGAAAGGATCAGGACATGCCCCAACGGATTATACTCTGCACTGTTCTTATTTATGTGTATGCAACCTTCTGCTTAGCCGCCGTCAAACCCCCTTCACCACAACAATTGAAACCTGTTTTGAAAGACGCGGCACAAACCAGCTTGTCCGACTGGAAACATCAGCGAAAAGAGATCATCGATCAATGGATAATGGCACTGGGAAAACCCGAAGGTTATGATTACGCACCCGAACAGAAAGTTGTTGAAGAATTTGAAACTATCGACTTCAAAGGAGTTATTTATCTGCAGCGCACCGGCCCAGAATCCTACCAGAAAGTGCTATTGATGACTCCTCTTAATCTGAAAACACCAGCGCCAGGTGTAATCATTCCATTTTATCATCCGGATGGAGTGTGCGGCTATGACCTGCAAAACAAAACAAGGAAAACAGCTGACAGAAATGCAACTTACTTCGGTTTGCATCTGGTAAAACAAGGATATGTAGTTGCGAGTTGTGAGGCCTATCCCTTCAACCTGATACCACTTCCTGCCGAATGCAAAAATCGAGACGACTTCAAATTATGGCAGTTTGCGGCAGATTTCCTAAACAAACGTTATCCCTCATGGACCGGGATGGGCAAGCTTACTTATGACACCCGCAAGGCAATCGACCTGCTGGTCTCATCCGGACTGGCTGACACAAACAAGATTGCCATCATGGGTCATTCGCTGGGCGGAAAAATGGCATTTTATACCGGATGCATGGATGACCGGATCAAGGTAGTTATTGGCAACGACTTCGGAATCGGATGGGATTTCACAAATTGGTCTTCCCCCTGGTATTTCGGTGACAAATTGAAGATAATGCGGAAAAATGGTCTTGAACACCACCAGCTTCTGGCATGTAAGGCACCAGCACCATTTCTGCTCATCGGCGGAGAGTATGATCATGACGGCAGCTGGGCCTATATTAACGGAGCCAGGAAAGTCTATGATCTTTATAACGCTGGAAATAACATTGATTTTATAAATCACAAGTCCGGCCATCACCCATCATGGGAGGCCCTTAATCGTGCTTATCTCTGGCTGGCCGAAAAACTGGAAATTCCCAAACCTGACCTGGAGTTTCTCAACGAGCTGAAACAACAGCAATTACAGCTAAATAAATGAAGCTCTGCGGGCTGAAGCCCGCAGTTTCTTCGCGGAATCCGCCGTAGCAAAATCTGCATTCATCCCACGGACTCAAAGTCCGGGGTCTCCTGCGAAGGAGGATGAAGCGCCAAGGGTACGGCCGCAGGACTCAGGCAGGCTAGATGCCATACACAGTATTTCAAAGAAAAGTCTAATTACCATAAAAGCGAGAAGTTCTCTTTCACAAACAACATAAGAGCTATCACTCGACCTGCCTGGGGGATATTCATGAGGAATGCCTTGCTATTACATCACGACCGCCTGTAAACTCTTAAACAACGAGGCGGAATGCATTAATATACTCACGCAAATAAGCCAGAACTCAGAGGCCAGCAGGAAGGCCACCGAGAAAAAAGTCGGGAGATTACCTGCCGTCCGCTTTATAAGTTTCATTTTTAAAATGCTATTCCTTGCAGCAATTGGATACGGCCTGTTCAAAGCCTATCCCTTTTTAAAGCAGTGGTTCTTCTCCATGTCAACCGCGACAAAGTAGAACCATCTATAGATTAAAAATTCGATCCAAGAGATATTCGACATCCGTCGCGGAAACTTTTCGAGGGTTTGCAGAAGTTGATCCTGAAGCAAGCGTTTCTTCAATAACCTTATCCATGTCGGCAATAGTTTTACCGGCAAACGGGGAACGTATTTCAAATGATTCCATCAACCGTTTTGTAGCAGAAAGCAAATCGCCGCCAACAGTTTCACTCATGATGGTATATTTTATACCCATTGCTTCGCGATTGAATTCAATTGCATGCGGCAGACACACCGCACAGGCCAACCCATGAGGAACATCAAATCGTGCACCAAGCGGATGGGCCAGACCGTGAACAACACCAAGCCTCGCATTGGAAAGCGCCAGCCCGGCCAGGTAACTGCCCATCAGAAGGTCTCCAGCCTTATCACATCTGGAATCATTAAAAACCACCTCGATACTGGATGCAATCAACGCAAGCCCCTTGAGGCAGAATTGATCAGTCATCCAATTGGAACCTGTACTGACATACGATTCGATAGCTTGGGTAAATGCGTCCATACCTGAATTTGCAATTACACCTGGCGGCGAACCGGCCAGCAGGTCTGGATCAAGAATAATCAACCGCGCCATGAAGGACGGATGCCGAAACGATTTTTTCACATTGGTCCTGCTGTTCGTAAGGACACAAACAATGGTTGCCTCCGAACCTGTTCCGGCAGTGGTTGGCGCAACAACAAACGGAATACCGGATGAAGGAATTCGCGCACCATCATGGTAGGCAACCGCAGACAACTGAGCATTCATCAGACCAGCGCACGCCTTTGCAAGGTCAATTACACTACCCCCGCCAACGCCGGCGACCCACTCGGCGCGATGCTCCCTGGCCACGGAAAGCACATGCTCAAGATGATCCAGCGTTGGCTCACCACCCGTATGTTGCCAGGTCTTTACCGAAACCGACGATGCGCCTGCTTCCGCAATCTTCTGTAAAGCACCACCCGCGGCAAATGACTGACCATGGATCAGCAAGCCACGCTTCCCGAAAACGGCACATTCCTTCAAAAGGTCAAGAACTGCACCTTTTCTGAAGGTTGTTCGCGGCGGCAGTATCAATTCATTTGGCAGAATCTTCATATTTTACATTATTCTACAAAGACTTTACCACCAAGGCTCCAAGTTCACGAAGGCAAGGGAAACCAACCCATATCATTCCTTTTATCCGCCCACTTTGTTTTCTTTGTATCCCACCTTGGTGGTTAAGTTTTCTTCGCTTCATAGCACATTATCATGGCAATCATCTCGAGATCTTCCTTGCCATCGTTTGTTACAGCATGAATCCCGCCATTGCCCGTCAGAATTGCATCACCGGACGAAACCCGCGTCTGGACCTTGCCGTCGTCGAGGATACCAGACCCGCGCAAAACAATATAAACCTCATCTTCGCCGTCATGCTGATGCTGACCGATGCCGGCACCTGGCGGCAGGATGAGCCGTGCGCATAGTCTTGCATTGGCAGTAAATTCAGATTTATCGAAGAAATGCTTTATGGTGACAGAGCCAGGTCCGCCGCGCATCTTATCGCGCACTTCCATCTTCATATCTGCAGATTTCCTGATCATAATAACCTTCCCTTCCTCAAGCACTCAACCATCTCATCAATACCAGGAGAACACATAAAATGAGTTAAGATAAATTGACAAGTATGTCAGCATAAATCTTTTCCATTGTCCTTTCCCGGCTCAACATATACCAGCCTTCCTTTTTGTATTTTATTCCTGCAAATTGCAGCTATGCTATAACATGTAAATTGTTCATAATGAGATAGTGATGAAAATCTTCCATCAACTCGGCAAAGCACAATCAGCAGTACTGGCTGCCGCCATCGCCCTTCTGGCCACATGGCTGCTGATGAATTTCCGCTTTATCACTGCCGAACAAAGCGGTTTTATCCGTTTTTTCCTAACGCTTGCCTTTTCTCTGGCTATTCTGCTCCGTCCAAAGCCGAAGGAAACGAAACACACTCGACAATCTAATCTCTTCTATATTTCTTTTGGGGTCGGGGGAACAATACTGGCGCTCGGCGGGTTGATTTTCGGGGTTCACCAGTTCGAATGGATAGGCCTTCTGATTATCCTCTCGGCTTGCCTGCGCTGGGCACTACCAACCTCCTATAGCAGGGACGTCTTCCCCGCTCTTTTTCTTATATATTGGGCACACCCCCTGCCGGCCCAGATCTTCGGCGGTCTGCAGCTGGCCATGCAGAAACTGTCGGTTTATGGCAGCGAGTGGTTACTTCACTTCATTAATGTCAGGGTTTGGGCAGATGGATTTGTTCTGTACACCGGGCTTAACACATTCGAAGTACCCGAATCATGCAGCGGCATGCGTACCGCCACCACAGTATTCCTGATTGCAACAGGCCTTGGAATCCTGAAACGGTTTAAGTGGGCGGAATGTGTACTACTGGTGGCCTTTTCACTTGTACAGGCACTGATCCTCAACATCCTGCGTATTGTCGTAATGGTTACCCTGGTACCGACAACTGGCTCATGGGCTGGCGTCAATTTCCTTCACAACACTGCTGGTATTATCGTTATCGCCGCAGTGTTTATCACTTTTTACGAGATTTCATGGTGGAAACGAAAGCAAGAAAAGACAATGCCGCATATCCATGAAATCGACATACGGAACGGACATCAGCTTATCGGATACCCGCCATTCTGGAGCTGGTTCCTGGAACACAAGTGGATCATACTTTTAGCATTCATTCTGGTCTCTTTATTACCTGCCGCCGTCTATAAGAGCAGACCTCTCCACAAGGCTGAGATGATTAAAGATGTGGCAACCGGATTGAGAGACAAGGGAGATCTTGAAACCGCACAAAAAGCTGCCGAAACAGTACAAAAACTTGTACCAGACGACATGGACTGGAATTTGACAATCGCCAGGCTTCTCATTATCCGGGAAAAACATGAACAGGCTTTAATAGAGCTTCAAAAAATCAACGAAGCAACCGGTTTGTTCGATCTTGAAAAAGAAATTCTCAGGGCATATTCCCTGATGGCGCTCAACAGAATGAATGAAGCTGCCGCACTTGTTCAAAAATTTCCGGAAAGCGTTAAACAAAAGGACCCACGCGTGGCAATGATTCTTGCCGAAATGTCCTTTTATGCAAGAAATGCTGATGATACAGCCAAGTACGTTGTCATAGCTGCCGGCTGGTACCCGAACGTGAGTCGAATCCGGCCACTGTACCCTTTTCTAAGGGCTTACAGGAAATGGCGCGCCATAGCCGATTCCGACATCAAAATACTGTATACCGATTCTTCGGCATGTTTGTCAGCAATTGAGGCATACATGAACCTGAACGATACGCCACGCGTTGCCGCACTGACGCAAACAGCACTGAAATCCTGGCCGGATGATCCACGCATCCTTCAGCCCCTGTTTTTTATGGCCATCAAACGCAGTGAAGGGAAATGGGAAGAACAGTTTGCATCACACCTGATCAAATGCGCCGGCACAGCCAAGGATCCGGACATTATTGCCGAGTCTTTCGACAAGTGTTTCCGTCTTGGCAGACCCGACCTTGCGTGGTTACTTCACAAACGTATAGCAGCCCTGGACCCGACGCATCCGGCCCTGTACATGTCAGGGGCAGTTTATGGTAACGCCTGGTTCGCCTTCCGCAAACGTTTTCTCGGTATCAGCACTGCAATTGAAGAAGAGCTCACTGACATAAAACCGGCCCTGGTCACAGCCTCCACGTTCCAATCATGGAACCTGGTTTTCCAGAACATACCAATGGCAAAGCAGCTGGCTGTAAGCGACACAGTGAGATCAAGAAAAGCCTTACTCTTAAAGGCTCTGAATGAGTTTAAGCAAAGATACGCGAACGACAAGTTGTCCGTTCCCATGCAATATGAATATGCCCGTGCGCTCGAGATGGACGGCAAACATTCCGAAGCTATAGCTGTCATCAGTAAGATTTCCTCTGTATTCCCACAAACCAGGAACAAAAACATCTCGGTTATATCCGAAATATACGAGAGGATCGGAGACTGGCAGAACGTATATGAAACACTCAGGACTTTTGCAGCCAGCGATAATCCAGACGTCTCATCCCTCATTAGGCTTTGCCAGGCCCAGATGGAACTGAAACTAAACCTTCCGGCCCTGCATACAGCATGCGAAGCAGCACGCCGTTTCCCTGACGCCCCACAGGTACGCGTGGCACTGGTTGCCGCGCTGCTGGTCCTGGACATGCCGGAAGAAGCGTTGCACACACTAAGCAAGTCCAGAACAACCCGAGATCCAAATCTTGATCTGGTTGAAGCTGAAGCCCTTTTCAGAACCCAACGCTACAAGGAAGCTGTAGAATATTGCAAAACAATCTTCCTGCCAGGAGCAAGCATACCAGAAGATGCGCAACAGGATTACACGATCCCTCCCGCAGAATCCACCCTGCAGTGGCATATCATATCAATGCCAACAGAGAAGGACTTTGCAGCACACGCTGCCACCTTAAGCAAAACCACGGCAACAGCAAAAAGCCCGTTCTTCCAAAAACTTTCCACGTTGTGGCTGGACGCATACAGGAACAGTTGTTCAGGCGAAACAGCCTACCTTGCAAAATGGCTGACATCTGGACGGGATGACTCGGAAAAAGCAGTTGCCCTGAACCACCTGACCATACTTCTTTGCCGGGCCAAAAAAACTACCGAAGCCCGGGACGTGGCAGGCAAGGCTGTAAAATACCTTCCACGTTCACCCATTCTCTGGAAAGCTCTCATTGGTCTTTCGAATGCGGAAATCGACGTGATTAATACAGCACGTCGCCTGTGCCCGGAAGACCCCGACATCTGGCTGGCAGAACTAGTAACCAGAACATCACCCCGATCAACCTCTGGAATGAAACACGGTAACCCTTCCCCATGGACCATGGAAGATGTCTTCCGACACCTTGGCATCTCACACGGGAGCGCCAGGCCGCCTGCCAGTTCAACAGTATTCTCAAATCTTCCACCGACAACTGTTGCGCAGGCCGGTGAATATCTGCTGCGCAGAGGCTTCACGAATTTAGCATGCATCGCAGTGCATGACGCAGTAAACCGCGCACGCGGTTTACTGCCTATTTACCTGACAGGAATGAAGTGCGCATTTGCAGCAAAAAACAAAGAATGGTCCGCAGAATGCACATCACTTGCAATCAGAACTTCATTGCGACCGTCTTCACTGCTTTACCGAGAAATGATCCGGATCAAGAGCGAAGGAAAAACAATAGCAGCTGACAACGATATTATTGAAGCTTTGAAAATGCTCCGAAGGGAAGAGCCAGGAAACCAACTATGGGCACAAATGCTGGGGTATGCAAGATTTACAAGAGGCGGGTGGGAATCCGCAGATGCTCTCCCTCAAATGAAGTCGGCAATAGAATCCGGAGCTACAAATAAAATTCCCTTCATGGTGGCGGCGGAAGCAGCCCGTCAGCTCAGAAACCACAAAGATGCTGCCGGCTTCTTGAGAACCGGACTGCTACACCATCCAGGCGATGTCGAGCTACTTAACAACCTTGTTTACACGCTCGCACTGACACCTCCTGACCAAGCAGGCAGCAACGCGCTATCCCCGCAACAGCAAGCAATACAACTCATTCCAGGATTGCTTCAAAACGCAAACAACGACGCTCGAATCCTGGACACAATCTCCGTCGCTTATTTGAGCGCCGGCGAACTTAAAACAGCGGAAAAGTTCATATCTGATATTTTGAAGCAGACAAAAGAAAGAAGCCCCCTGTGGTTCAGAGCGAAAATGCATACCGCAGAAATAGCCCTTAAAAAGGGCCTCAAGCAGGAGGC
This sequence comes from Lentisphaerae bacterium RIFOXYA12_FULL_48_11, assembly GCA_001804885.1. GTDB lineage: Bacteria > Verrucomicrobiota > Kiritimatiellia > UBA8416 > YA12-FULL-48-11 > YA12-FULL-48-11. The sequence continues at coordinate 45,720 of MHBM01000092.1, read as the reverse complement.
TGCGGTGATTCTCAGGGAAATTATGAAATTCTCAACGGGTGTACCGGACGAAGATATTCTTACAGCCAATAAGCTGCTGTCAGAGATCGAGCCGCAATTCCGGAAATTTGTATCACCATCACAAGGCACAAACAAATGAGAACATTAACCGGGATATTTCCGCCTGCGTCTTCTTCTAGCAGATAAGCCGGACGCCAGAACAGCGGATACGAGCATTAATAATTCTGCCGGTTCAGGAATCATAAGCCTGAAATTATCAATCCCGTATATCTGCTCGTCGCCGGTATTCCTGAAAATATAAACGCCCACCCAGTCTATGTTCTGGAGATCCGCAAGATACTGGGCTTCGGTGGCTCCAGGATACTGCCAGTTCTGCCAGTTATTGAAAGATGAAGCAACAGTCGTCCATGTATCCAGACCAGATGGAATTGTGACCGGCGACCGCCACACACCAGCACCTGCGTTTGTTGTTCCCCACCTGATCTGAACGGCGCCGGCAACCAGATTTGACTGCCAGAAATCAAACTGGACCCACATCTGGGTATCCCATGAGCCGGTAAAAAGATTTGTGGCAGGCACACGCAGAACATCATACCAATCCGTTCCAGGCTCAGATGTGGTTTCTGGAAACTCAATACGCATCCAGCCACCTGTCGACGGACTCCCGCCAGTTGACGGATAATCAACCACAGTTGATCCGTATTGACTCGAGAATGTCGACGACGTTTCAGGTGTATTCCAGTCTATTTCACCCACGATTATGGTCGCGCGTACAGGAGAGACGAGTACAGACAAGCAGAGCGTAACCCATACGCACCCCATCATCTGAACTATTCTTTTAAAAGCTATTCCACTCTTTATCATTACTGCGTTTCCACGTCGATCTTACTGCACACTAATCCTGTAGAAATATGGGCCTGAATTTGTGGCCGTATTATCCTGATAAGAATTAACAGGAGGTATTGCCACAATATTTGACGTAATCAGCGAAAAGCCATGCATCAGATTTGTCGATTTATACAGGCTGTAGAAATGACCTCCTACAGATTTCCATCTGACAACCACACCATTAACGGATGAAACATCATTGGTGCCTTCTATACTCATTTCAAGAGCGGACACCGGATCAGCAGGATCAGTACCGGCCCTGTATTCCTCGTACATATTCAAGCCATCCCCATCGATATCATACGTTGCATGCCTCGGATCATTGGTATTTACATTATAAACAGTTTCCCAGAAGTCAGGAATGCCGTCGCCATCCACATCACCCATTGAATAACCTGTAACACGAAAATCATCCACACAGTAGTTCTGAATCATTACGCTGCCATGCCGCCGCAAATGGACCCCAACCCAGTCGACAAAACCGACATCACCCTCGAACTGCTGGACACATCCATCGGGTCCAACAACCCATGCCATATCCCTGTTCAAAGGGATGTCAAGACTCATCCATTCTCCTGAATTTGTCGGGATTGCACTGACAAACCACAACAGACCGCTGCGAACAGAATGGAAACATACTCGCACTTCACTGGGTAGAATGTTCTCAGCCTTAAACCTCAAGGATATGTTCGTCACCACAACACCAAGGCCAATATCTTTACGAATCGTATCGGACTGACTCTTTGAAACATTCTGCGACTGGAATTGTATTTTAAGATAATCACCGGGATTGGACAGAATGACCTTGGATTCCACAGCATACCATGCTCCGGTTGTTCCATCATTCCAAGTGTCATATATATCGACCGGATCCTGCGCATTCGCAGATGAGATAAAACAACAAAGAGCAGCCAGGCAGGACAACAAGATGGAACATTCCACTCCCATTCCAGCCCATCTGTTTTTCCATATCTTCATTATCTCACCTCTTGCCATTTTAATTCTTTTTACCTCTCCCACCCAAAATCTTCAATTCGCTGCCGATACGGCGGGTCCGGCGGCCCCGCCCTACCTTCTGTCTTCCGTTGGCGGTTCGCCGCCACATTCACACTGCACTTTATTCTTAATATCTTGGCGTCCAGACAAAGTTGGTACCACCCCACTGATTGGTCGGATGATAGTAATAATAGCCCATGCCGGGCTCAAACCGGAAACTGGCAAATGTGCTGGTATTTTCATCCCACCATCTGCCATCCCAGTTTGTCCCAAGATGTCCCACCAGCCAGCACCAGTTTACCCACGTATTGTTCCGCCACACCCAGATCTGATCACCCACACTATTGGTCATTGTCGGTTCAGCGGTGGTACCGGCATTTGCGAACATTTCGAAACCAAGCTGATTGGATGGCGTCGTGTACATACCAGTTGCTTCTGTATTCACAAGGCTCTTTGGCCTAGGCAGCGGCCAGCCAAACATATTCCATCTATTGGTCCTGACCGTAAACGGCACAACATTATTAGTCGTAAACGACTTGCCGGCAAAAACAGCATTGCTACGGAATGACCCCGGATTCTCCCCGCTGACCAGCCAGAATGCCATACCGGCAGTAACATTAACATCAGCAGCCGTCTTGGTTACAGAATCCCACCAGAAAGCCGTATTGTCGGCATTAGTTGCAAGATAGTATTCAGCCCAGCTCCCATCGTCTTTCAAATATCTCAACCTGTCCCCGCTGGTATTTGTATTGGAGGCATACAATCCGCGGCCAAGTTGCTGACCAAGCAGCGTATTCAGATTGTTTACATTCGTACCGCTGCAATCGACAGGGACACAAACCAGGTATTCCTTGTTGGGCTGGCGACTTTGAACATACATAGCCCATTCCTCGGTATTGGTATAGG
>MHBM01000092.1:3823-42903 GCA_001804885.1 Lentisphaerae bacterium RIFOXYA12_FULL_48_11 | reverse complement strand
TGTACCACCTGCTGGAATAGACATTAACCGCATCGACATCCGTAAAGACATTGGTACCTGTGAGATTGTCGACTATATTCGACATTCCCGCTACGACAATCTTGGTATTGGTCGCGTTACCACTGGCGGCAAGCACGGAATAAAATCTTACAGCCCTGTCGCCCGGATACGGCGAAGGTGGATCCATGTCACCGCCAATGACCGCGAGATTGATATTAGAAGAAGACTCATCAGAAATATCTACAGCACTGACACGCATATACGACAGAGCATTCGTGGGATCGGTCCCAGCCAGGTACTCGTAAATGTTCGGCACACCATCTGTGTCGTCAGTGTTAGCATCGGGAACACCATTGGTCGGTCCGCCGAAATAATAAGCCTCCCACCAGTCGGGCAGACCATCCCCATCCGAATCAATACTGAGAGGTGGAGCACTATTCGTTGTCGCCATAGTCAGGTTGTCGAAGTACATCATTGTATTGGTTCCGCAGGTTACCTGCCAGCTCTGCATCGAGGCGAAATTCGTATTGGCAAAAGCCAGGCCTGACGCCACCTTAGCCGCCAGAGCATTGGAAACAGGACCGGCCAGGTAGATCGCCCACAACTTGTTCGAGTAGTCGAGATTCAGACTGAACCTCGACCACTGGTTGGAGGGAATGACCGGAGTGGCAAACGCCACCCATGTCGCGTTACTGCGAGCGACAACCTGTCCGTATTTGTTTATGTACAGGGCGACAGACGTGTTCGTGTTCAATTCAGGCTCAACATCACCTACAAGATCCCTCCGGTGAGTGAACAAATAGAAGTCAATCCATGCATTTGTTTCTGATGCTTCCGAGGAAACACCGTGCCATGCACGGCTGGTCCGGTAAAGCCTTCCGGCCCGATTACCGCTGTATATCGAATTCGTCTGAATATCCACAAACGCGTTGGGCTGTAACAGTTCGGCCACCCAGTTGCTCACCCCATTAAGAGGCATATTATTAGTATAGTCGTCACTCTCAAAATCTTCTGCAAACGGCATAACTGCATTTGTTGAAGGAGCCGCATCTATTTCAATAACTGTACCGCCCCGATATGACCACAAAACATTCAGAATGCCACCGCCTACAAAGTAATTATCATTGGTAAACTGGCATCCGCTTCCGGTCGCACCCCATGTCCCTGACTCCATCCACTCCCCATTGATATTCAGAAAGCTGACCGTCTCGGTGACTCCGGTTGCGACGTTGACTTTCGGATAATCCGCGCCGGACACCATGAATATCCTGGCGTTGTCACTGATACTGTTCGCAGCAGTCCACACAGCACATGTCCCACCAGAATAGATGTAAATATTAGTACTGAATCCGAAAGCATTAAGATTAGCTGTACGCAGCGTTCCATTACTTATAATTACATCGCCCGTAAATATATTTGTCGCCGAAAGAGTCACGACACCGCCACCGATATTCACAATATTGCCACTTCCGGCAATGAGCGACAAGTATGTGGTGTTCGTGGCAGTGGTCAGGAACAGCGTTTTATTAGTTGCAACGGTCAGGAGGCCAAGCCTTGCCGACAGGCAACTCGACATATCAATCACCGTATTTTCATTTACATTGATCACGAAGTCCGTAGCAACCATGGATGCCCCGCCCGTTGCAGGGTTATACAACGAGCCCGAAATCGCATACTTCGTGGTAAGATAGCCACCGATCTGCTCACACTCATTCGTCGTGAGAAGTCGATTATACACCAGGATCTCAGCCAGATCACCCTTCCACTCCCTGCCGGCAAAATAATTACCTACGGAGTTCATATTCATTGCTGATCCGGCTCGTTGCGCCCCGACAATATGCCACGTACTCACAGGCGCCACCCTGGTGTCGTAACCATTTACCAAGAAGACACTGCCAGTCGTATAAGTAAAGTCATCACTTGAGCCTGGATGCCTCCATTCTCCATTTTCCGTTGAGTTACGCCTTATTCCGTCGTCGGCAGCATTCTTACCAATCATGCCACCCCATCCCCTTACCCCGGACCCAACGCTGTTAACGGCAAATACTGTCAGGGCCGGTGAATCCGGCGTCCACATTAGCTGATCATCCAATCCATCGAACCTGACTGCAGGCAAACCATTGACAGCACTGGCAACGTAAATCGGAGCCACAGTGCTGTTCGTTGGAGCCGCACTGTTTGTGCTACTGGCCATATCCATCCATCCGGTGACAGACTGGCCATGACTGAGCCCTGTTATCTGGGAGGCATCGAGCCACCATTTCAGGCTGGTATCCACAACAGGCAGAGAATCGGCAGCAGGAGTCAATGTAAGCGTCCCGCCGTTTAACAGCATGGCGCATGTGGATGCCAGCATACTGCCGGTCATCACGATATTAGTTTCGCCGCTGATCCCAAACTTGTTACCGGCAAACCTGAAGTTGTTAGTGACTATGATCTTCTGATTCCCTGCATTCAGTCCTGCGCTCGGATTAACCGAAAGACCATATGTAAACAACAACCCGTTTGTTACGGCAAAAGTTCCGCCATTAACCTTGAATGTTCCATCATACCTGTTTTCGTTCGTCAGGCTGAAGGTGCTTGACCCGCTCTTTATGACGTCACCCGTACCGACGATATTTCCAGAATAAGCCCATGTAGCACTTCCTGCCTGATTGATGTGTAATATGGCGTTATTTGTTATCCATGGAGAGACAATCTTACCGTTAGTGCTGGTGCCATCACCAATCTGAAGGGTCCCCTCACTGATGGTGGTCATCCCAGTATAGCTATTCAGGTTGTTGGTTAACGTAAATGTTCCTGGCCCCAGTTTTGTGAACATGAAATTGTTATGATTGGCAGTTATTCCTCCAAGTATGCCGCCGAATGTATTTGTTGTCTGGGAGTTGATAAACAAAGTCGCCGCTGTAGCGTTATTGTTTATAATCCTGTTCGTTCCGGTACCAGAAGCCGTTACACCACCCAGCTGCTGATCATATCCATTAAGTTCAAAGAACATGTTTCGCGTGGATGCAGCAGCAAGCCTTAGAAAAGTACTGGAGGGCAACATATTAACACCATTCATGACCATGTCACCATGGATGGCGCTGCTGGCTGAAAGGACCGTATCACCAATATACGAACCGACAGTCGAGACAAAGACAGTAGAAGCAGCTGTATTGAAATCGTAAGTTAGATTCCCCGTACCACCGATCGCACAGGCAATCGAATTGGTTCCGCTGTTATACAGTTGAATAGCGGCATTCGTACCAAGAGTAATAGCCCCGCTGTAGACAGGACTGGCGCGCAGTCTAAGCGCGCCGCGATTACCAAAACCTGAACCTCTTAACGTCAACCATTCGTTATAAGAACTGGGACCATACACTTCAAGGGTACCTGCACTTTCTACGATCGTCGGGGAATTGGTAACGCCAAGCGCCTCACTGTTATTTATCGAACATAGCAGGTTTGAACATACGGTAAACGTTCCACTGAATGTACTGTTCCCGGAAAGTCGCAGGTACGCACCGGTTCCAACTATTACTGTCTGAATATTGGATGACCCGGCTATAGAAGAAGCTATTTCAACCGGCTTTGCTTCGACAGAGCTTCCAGACTGCAACCTTATCGATGTCGTTCTACCTGTCAGCGCAATCGTACCGCCTGTCAGCAGATAATAGCTGCCAGTAGTCGATGTAACCCCCATGTTCGTAAAGATCAATCCACTGGCCACCACCGAATCCACATTCACCGTATATACCTGATTACCGGGGTCACCGCCCGGATAAGCGCCAAAGGTAGCCCTGTACAGGGTCGTATTAGTCCATATGATATTCAGTCCGCCCCAGCCTGCCCACCAGTTATTGTTTATCTCATTCCATGTTCCCGCACCATCATCCGGCTGTCCGTTTCCTGTCGTGGCATCCCAGATAATGGCGGCATTGTTGAGGACATGCAAAATTCCCGGCCCGCTAAAGAAGTTATCATTCGTATATTCGCAGCCGCTGTCCGTCGCACCCCATGTTCCACAGGAAACCGGAGAGCCGTTCGAGAACAGGCAATCAACCACCTCTACAAGCCCGGTGGTCAGATATATTTGGCCATATCCTCCGCCGACCTTCAAATTGACAAGAGCCGTATCACTTATGGTACCATTAGTTGTCTGGATGGATAACATGGCATTCGGCTCAACAACAAGACCAACAGCCGTCCCCAGGGCATTTGTCCCCTTTGCAACAATAGTACCATTACTGATTACTGTTGAAACCTGGTAAGTGCTCGCGTTCGAAAGCACCAGTATTCCGGCCCCGGCCTTAACCACCGCCATATTATTATCATATAATCCAGAACCGCCAAAGATCCCGAGAAACGTATTCGTCGTATTGGCAGGAATATTCAGAACCAGAGTTGCGACATTGGTCCCGCCGCCAATAACACGATTCGTGCTTCCAGAACCGGACCTGTACAACCCGGTAAATGTCTGATTAACAGCATTTGTCCCATCCCCAAGCATAAGCCTGGCGCTGTTCGTGCTGTATCCAAGTGTCATTATATTGCCTGTCGGAAGCCGATTATCTCCTCCGGCAAGAATAAGAGTACCCTGTCTGAGATATGTTCTACCACTGTAGGTGTTTGTGCCAGTCAATATAAAGGCAGAGTTATTAAACTTGGCCCACAGGGTAAGGTCACGCCCCGGCAACGACTCAGAAATTACACCTGTAATAATCCCTGTGTACCCGTTATCCGCAGCTATCATGGCATGGTCTGCAAGCGTAATAGGTCCCTGACAGACGGGACGACCAGGACTGTAGCCAAACCACAACGCCCCGCGGTTTGGAGTTCCTATACCTGAAAGTATTATTGGCTCAGGATCATAAACAGTATTACCATAATATTCCAGAGTGCCACCACTCTCCACAATAGTTCCCTGATTTGTACCGCCAAGTCCGTGGGCATTCTGGAGCCTTAGAAACACATTATACCCTATCGTCAGTTTTCCCGAGAAATCGTTACTGCTCGAGAACCAGATATATTGATCTCCACCGGCGCCAGTCTTAACCACGGAAATATCTCCAAGAGAGTCAAGTATTGACACCATGTTAATGATCCTGGAACTGGAACTGCAGCCCTGAACAAGGTTAATAACCGACGCAGTGTTTGTCAGGAATATCGTGCTTCCTGAAAGCAGATATGCAGTAGTCGTTAGATTAACAGGACTAAACGTCAATCCACCGGCAACCATCATATTGGTCAGAGAAACAGTGCCAGGACCACCAGCATTACCAAGAACGGCCATGTCACGCGCATAATTGTTCCAAACAACATTTGTTGCGCTGACACTTTCCCACCAGTTGCTGTTCCATGTATTCCATGGGCCACCGCCGTCCTGCACACCTACTGTTGTCGGACTGTTATCCCAGAGCAGATCACGACCAACCAGCACGTTCAGAACTCCCTGCCCGGCAAAGAAATTATCATTTGTAAACTCACACCCGCTGCCAGTCGCACCCCAGACTCCGGCCATCTGGGGAACACCATTTGAATAGAACCTGAACACAGTCTCGTAAAGCGTATTAGTAAGGTAAATCCTTCCATACCCACCACCCGCCTGCATATATACACTTCCAACATCGCTGATGGCATTCGTGGTCGTCTCGATGATCAACTGAGCATTTACAGCAACAACAATTCCAGTGCTAGCACCCAGGCTTGACCCATCCTTTACCAAAACAAGCCCATTACTGACTATCGTAGCACCGCCATAAACATTTGAAGCCGTGAGAATCAAAGTTCCTGTCCCGTCTTTAGCAAACCCCTGGTCGCCACTGATAATGGCAGATACTGTAGCTGTATTGGCATTCACCACTATAGTCGGCACATTTGTACCGTTGCTCATCAGAATCGGACCATTGGTTGGACCAGGCGTAATGGTCCAGCTGTAATTACCAGGAGAACCGAACACCATGTTGCCTATGGCAACCGAAGTCAGATCCTGTGTCACCGTTCGGTCGGCTGTTACTGCATTCGTGAACCAGGCAGTCTTTGCAGGACCACCTGCAACGTACAGATTCAACCAGTTTGCAGGAAGCTGCCAGTTGCCATTCGAATCAACGCCCCACGAACCATCCTGCCCTTGAATCACCAGGACACCAGGCCCCTGCAGGAAATCGTCATTCTTATAATCAGCCGTGCTTTCACTCGATCCCCAGGTTCCATATGCCTGCGCCGCACCGCCAAGGATCAGCTGCTGGATCGTGTCGTACACACCATTAGTCAGATAAATCGTGGCATATCCGCCATCTGAATCCATTATCACCGAGCAAGTATCACTCAAAGCGTTATTTGTGCTTTCCACAACCAGAGGGACATTGGCACTCATTGTAATGTTCGTGGTACCGCGAATGGCGGCTTCGGCCGCTATGATTACCGTTCCGGCAGCTATCGTCGTCTTGCCGGTATAGCTGCTTACATCAGCAAGTATCAAAGTGTTTACACCAAGCTTGATTAATCCACCGGCCCCGTACAATCTTTGTGTCATAGTAAACGTATCGCTGCCATAGAAGGAAAGATAGGCATCCGTCCCGTAGACGTACATGTTACCGTTATCAGTATCCAGATTAAATCCAGCCAGCGAGGTATTATTGCCCATCTGCAGGACACCGTTACTCACAACAACATCATAAATAGTCACATTGGCGCCGACTAGAATCTGGGTACCCGTCCCCATTTTTGTAAACATAAAAGCACCGGAAACCGACGGCATATCACCGGAGAAAATGCCGGAACCATTATTCACACCGACATACAGGTACGGCTTTTCAGTGGAGCTATTATTGATCTGCCCCGAGCCGGTCAAGGCATCGACATAAACCCTGTTACCATTCTCCCTGATATCAAAGACACCGGAAGCGCCGATATTCAGTGACGCATAATTTGAAACCCAGCTGATGTTGTCGTAAGTTCCATTTCGCAAAGTTCCTTCCTGTATATCTATCAAGCCACCGGTCATATCGATCACAGTACCGTTGGTATTCGCCGAGAGTTCCAACAGACCCGCACCAGATTTGACAATAGTACCGTTTCCGCTGATGTACTTGCAGGCTATGGCATTCAGAGCCCTGTAACTGGTATTCGTCGGCACATAGAAATCAAACGTTGAACCGGTATATGTGCTTATTCCAGCCGTCGCAAACTTTGATGGACTTGTTGCCGGATAAGGAATGAACACTTTCAGGTAGCCTGCGGTCACCGTGGTCCATCCTGACCAAAGATTATTACTGTTCAGCAATTCCAGCCTGCCCAGCCCGTCCTTGATCAGGCCAACGTCGCCGGTGACGGCGGAATATATATATGCAGTATTCGTGGCGACCATGATTACCGGCGTGACGGAACTCGTCAGGTTGAGCCAGTTATTTGTAACAATCCAGTCATTGAGACCAGCGGGCGTACTAAACACCAGATTACCGATCGGCAACGCATTAGTGTACGGATTGGTTACAGTCCTGGTGGCAGTTATTGCGTTGGTGAAATATGCCGTACTACCCGCACCGTATGCTATCACCTGGTTTGTCCAATTTCTCGCAGTCCACCACCTGCCACTGGCATCCACATTCCAGGAGCCATCAGCAACCGGAGGTATACCACCAGCATTAACCGAAAGAATTCCATCCCCTACGAAGAAATTGTCATTAGTGTATTTTGCACCGCTTCCAGAGGCACCCCAGGTTCCAGACTGTTGCAGCACACCACCGATATACAGGCTCTCGACTTCCTCATCCACGCCCGGGTTTAATCTGATTTCAGCATAATCCGTCCCATTCGAATTCAGGAAAATAACTGCACCGTCATACAGCGCGCCGCCAGCATTATTGATCCGCAACTGAGCACCCGTATTAATGGTCACATTTGTAGTACCGGCAAGAGCCCCTCCTCCGCCAAGAAGAAGATTGCCAGCAGCTATCAATGTTGAACCTGTATACGTATTTACCCCGTTAAGCGACCATTCTCCCGTGCCCATTTTTGACAAAGACCCGGCTCCAGAAATAATGCCATCAAAGTTGGTGGAACTGTCATTGACACCATTGGTCAGCATGCTGCCTACATCGAGGATCACATTGCCATCACCACCCAAAGCACCGAGATATGGCCTTGCACCAATAAGTTCCAAGGTGCTTCCGGACGCAACATAAACATCATTACTCATTGGAAGAATCTGGCGGCTGGCAATATTGGTCAACGACAGAAAACTCCCATCACCGGTATCACTCAGTACCTGATAATTTGTAGCATTCGTATCATCACGACCCAGCGGATCATATCCAAAACCAATACTGGGACCAAGCCAGCCTGTAGTATAATTCAAACCACCAGGCCCGGCACCATTACCCAACCTGAACTCAAACCAGTGATATCCAGGCGTTAACGTATAGTTGGCCTTGGTGATGGTATTCCAGCTGTTGTTGTTAAGTATCGTGGTTGAATCGATTACAAGCCTTGAGTAGTCATCAATATTTTCCACAAACGTCCAAGTTACATTCGTGGATTCAGGATTCCTGATATATCCGGTATAAATCCATGTTTCATTTATCCCCCACCCGGCAGTTGTATGCGCCATAGGCGTTCCAAACACTATGTTCGTCATGGGGTTGGGTGTAGTTACATCAAAGACACCCGCAACTCGCGCCTCATACAATCCATACAAACCAGCCATCAAGCGTAACGTCCCGTTACTGACAACGGTCGGCCCCGAATAGAGGCTGTCACCAGACAGGCTCAGAACACCTGCACCGTACTTAATGAAACCCTGCGCCCCTGAAAGCACGGATGCCACACTGGCTGTTGCAGAATTGACCGTAATTATCGGCATATCCGAGGTTGTATTTGTCATCGTGATAGTATTGCTCACAATGTTCCAATTGAAACCATTTGGAGAATCGAAGACTATGGTTCCTATCGGCAGCGGACTATACCTGTTGGTTACGACACGATCGGCGGTTATGGCATTGGTGAAATAAGCCGTGCGACTGGCTCCGTATGCAATCGTTTCATTCACCCAGTCTGCGCGCGTATTCCATTTCCCGCTGTCATCAACCCCCCATGAACCATCGGCAATATCCATTGACCCAATCGTAACGGTCAGGATGCCTGAACCGGCAAACCTGTCATCATTCGTATGAGCAGCACCGCTCCCAGTTGCACCCCAGGTACCAGACGGCTGCATTTCATCGTCAAAATACAGGGCCATCACCGTCTCATTTACCGAATTTGTCAGATACAGCTTACCATACAACGAACCAGAAGATCTGAGCGTAACTTCGGCAGCATTGGTAATCACATCGTCGGTGTTCTGCATGGTCAACTGTGCACCAGCAGAAACAATAATATTCGTTGAGTCAAATATTGAAGCAGAAGATGTCAAATCAAGAGTACCGTTACTGACAATCGTCGAGCCACTGTATGTGTTGGTTCTTGTCAGAACCATGACCCCAGTACCGGCCTTACAGAAGGTCCCTCCGACACCAGATAATACTCCGCTGAATGTCGTATTGCTGTTATTGCCGCCGGCAATGAGCATATTGGCACCAAGATCAACATTGCCACCGGCCCAACCACCACCTTCGAGGGAACCCATGATTTCACCCGTGTCGATCCTCAATCCAACACCAGCCACATCAGCCAGTTCCATTGGCGCTATATCCCCTAAAGCCAGGCCATTAGTGGCAACCAGCAGTCCATTGGTAACACCCATCCGACCCATAAACAGATTGGTTCCGCCGAGTGTCAACACCGCAGGTCCGGTCTTTACAATCACGGCATTTGTACCTGTAATTTTGCCGTAAAACGCCTGGTCCGTACCTTGGTTGATGATCAGGGTGTCATTGGTTACACCCAGTGTACTGCCAGCCGTTCCACTGAGTGTACCTATTATTGTACTAGTTCCGAACGACAGTAGTGAATTCGGAAGCCTCTGCTTAACCTGGCCGGGAATTGTAACGTCAGCATAGATCCCATAGCCGCCACCACCCTGGTAGAACGCAACAGTGATATCATGAAGGCCCGTCGTGAGATTTGTCACACCCCATTTCTCCGTTACACCCTGGTAATTGTTGTTATTCACAACCAGACCGCCGTCAATCCACAGCTGGCTGCCGTCATCACTGCTGGTGAAGAATGTGTAGTCTCCATCGACAGGCGCATAGAAATTGCCGGTCCAGCGCGCCTCCATGTTTATGCAACTCACATTGTAAGGCCATGGGAACGTTGCACCACCACTTCCAAAGTCAAAGTTAACACCAGCTCTCCTGCTCCTTGCCACTACCGCAATCTTCTGGGAGGCAAGATGGTTGCTGAGAGAACTCAACGTATTGAAATCACTTGTAACAGGCATGATATAGCCCGAATTATAATATTCACCGCGCAAACCACCACCCGAAATCATCAACACACCACCGTCAGTGATGGATACGGCGCCCGTAAGCGCTACACTATCCAAGGCAAGAACACCGCCGTTAACAGCAGTATTACCGGTAAATGTCATATTGGTTCCCGAAAGATACTGCATGCAGCTACCGGTCTTGACGAGCGAACCAGGTCCTGTAAGTAATCCCATAAAAGCAACATTGGAACTGTTATTACCTACAATCATAGTTATCGGATCACCGGCCGTATTGGTCAACCCCAAGGTTGCCGAACCGGATAATCCACCGAATTTCCACGTCGTGTCGTTCATCAGAACCAACGCATCATTGGTATTAACTGCAATAATGGTATTTGTGAACATATAGCCATTCGTGAGAATCAGCCCTCCACCAGGATTAATAACAATATCACCCTGGAAATTCGTATTTACCGCCCTGGGATAGAAAGCGCCCGGTCCATTCATCAGATAAAAGCCGCCAGCACCGAGCATTTGGCCATCGAAATAATAATTCGTCGTTGTTCCGGTCATGAGAATTCTGCTGGAATTAGAAACAGCGCCATCTCCGGTGAAATAGCCTATGGCGTCACCACTGCGGAACACATCAAACAGACCGCCATTGAGCGTAATCACTGAATTATTCTGTATGAAATCATTACCGATCATCCTGAAGGTTGTGTTGGTCTGTATCCTGATGTTACCAACCGTATTGGCCACGTTCGGGCCTAGTATCAGCGTACCGTTACTCAGGATCACTGAACTGCCGTAGAAATAATCCCTGTTCGCCACCACGTTCGTGATAATGAGCATGCCGGGACCGGTTTTAAGCAATGTGCCATTGGTGGTGACAATAAACGTATTCGTAATGGTCAGTGCAGAATTTGTGTCAACCATGATATTGCCGGTATTGTAAACCGTCACAGGATGCGAAAATGTAAATGTGTTTGTAATCTCAAGCGTACTGCCAGACAGAGTAAGCAGGTTGCTCGATATGCCGAGATTATTATTTGCACCTATGTACAGGGTACCGCCGCTGACGGCAACACCGCCCGTGAATGTATTGGCACCAGAAAGAACAAGAGTTCCATTGCCCTGCTTGCTTAAACCCTGCACGCCGTTGAGGATTGAGCTCAAGGTCGCCGTGTTTGCAGCAACTGTAATTGCAGGAGTGGCAGCGGCATTCGTAAGATAAATACTGTTATTCGCAACCGTCCAGTTGTACGAACCGGACGGATTGAAATACATGTTACCGATAACAAGCGGCGTATAATTCTGATTAACAGTCCAACTACCGGTAATGGTATTGGTAAAGTAAGCAGTTACACCCGCCCCATAAGCAATATTGTTGTTTGTCCAGTTGGAGGCGACCGTCCAGTCGCCATTCCCGTCATAACTCCACGCGCTATCACCCTGGCCTATAACAGTCAATACGCCGGGAGATGCAGGACCGTCAAAATAGTTATCATTGATATTGGCAGCACCGCTCCCGGTCTTTCCCCATGTTCCAGGCGCCTGGGCAACCCCATTCAAATATAACTGCGCAACCGTTTCATTGGCGCCATTGGTCAGGTACAGTTTGCCGTACGAGCCTGAAGACTTCAGTTTCAACACTGCACTATCATTGATTACATCGCCCGTATTCTCCAACATCAGAACAGCACCGGGTTCAACCGTGATGTCACGGCAAATACCAAGCGTACCGGAATCAGCTAGATTCAATACGCCGTTACTGACAATTATAAATCCGTCAAAAGTATTAGCAGCTGTCAGCGTCAACTTTGCATTGCCGGATTTGATTATTGTGGCATTTACCCCGGCAACCGTTCCCGAGAAAGTTCCCTCAGCAACCTGGCGAATAGTCAACTGGTCATTCGTTATGGAAACAAGGCTGCCGGCCGCCCCGCTCAATGATCCTATTGTTGAACCTGAACCATAATAAAGCATGGTATTGGGCATATATTGCTTTGATCCGCCAGGAACCGTGACGCTTACGTTCATACCCCAGCCACCGCCTCCATGGCAGAAAGCCATCACAATATCGTGCAGTCCGGCCGTCAGATTTGTCGTACCTGCTCTTTCAGTTACACCCTGAAAGTAGTTGTTGTTGACAACCACACCGCCATCAATCCACAGCATGCTGCAATCATCACTGGCCGTATAGAATGTATAACCTCCAGTGACCGGTGCATTGAATTTCCCTATCCACCGGAACTCAATATTAACAGTATTTGGCAGATTATAAGGTGTCGGGAACAACGCCCCGGCATTATTGTTGTTATCAAAGAAATACACACCATTGTTGCCGCTTCGAGAGAGCAGTCCTATACGTTTCGAATCAAGATGGGTGTTCAGAGCAGTCAAAGAAACAAAGTCAGGATTCATGTTCCCAACATTCTGAGGCGCGATATTATAATATTCCCCGCGTAATCCGCCAGGCAGCGCCAGAGTCGTCCCGGACACAAGCGTAACTGAACCAGTTATTGAAACGCTGTCTAATGTTACCGTTCCATTACTGAGCGTGGTGTTTCCAGTATAATTGATATTTGTATCACAGAGATGAAGCGTCCCAGCACCTGTCTTTATCAGAGTCCCAGGGCCAGACAGCCCGCCAAATACAGTAACAGGCTGCGGATTGCCGTTTGTATCCGCCGCCCTGAAAATCACATTTCCAGCACCGGGACTGTTTGTAATAATAATGGCTACAGGCAGACCAACATAATTCGTGGCAGGCCCAATTGTACCGCCAGAAAGCAGGACCCGCGCCGTCGAGAATATAGAACCATTTGTTGTCATGGCGCCGTATCCGTTACGATCGCTGCTTCCAAGATTCAACGCGCCATCAATCATGCTGAACGTGGCCGTAACGTTTGTCGCTCCAGCAGTCAATAGTGAAAGCGTACCCAAGTTGAGTGTTCCATTATAAAGCGTGGCCGCCGCCGAGACCACACCCGGGCCGGTTGCCTTTCCAAGCGTCAACGAGCCCGAAATGTTATGCGTCCCGTTACTGATGTCCAGGAAGGTGGAATAAGAGGTGGAATTACCAACGACAACTTCACCCGTCACAATAGTACTTGAACCAGGACCATCACCATAAACCACACCACCTCTTCTTATGACATATGTATCATTTCCGCCGGCTGACGCCATTATCGTGGGTCCAGGAAAGGTAAACGTGAGAGTACCGTCACCGTCTTTATAGAATTTAGCACTAGCAGACGAAATAATCTGGTTTGTAAATATCTTGTTATCGGAATAGCTGAACCCAAGAGTGCCGGCATTGGCAATATCGCCAATAATTGATCCTGTCGTTCCACCGTTTCCAATCTGCAAAGTACCTGCACTGTTAGTTGTAATAGCTCCTGTAATTGTATTGTCAGCCCCGAGAACAAGCACTCCTCCCCCAGCCTTTCGGAACCCCTGCGAACCTGTAAGCGTAGAGAGAATATAGGCCGTGTTATTATTAACCGTAATAGTCGAGAATGCTGCCGTATTGGTCAGTAGAATTGAGCTGTTAGTAATCGTCCAGTTTTTCGGAGATCCAAATGTCAGGTTCCCGATTTCCAGCATGGAATAGAAATTTGTCACAACGCGATCACCAGTTATGGCATTTGTGAAATACGCAGTCTTGTCGACGCCCCAGGCAATAATATTGTTGGTCCAGTTCATGGGATTCTTCCAGCTTCCCCCGGCATTCACCGCCCACGAGCCATCATTAGTGGTCGTGGATCCCATCCCTACAGACAATATTCCGTCGCCACTGAAATAATTGTCATCTATATACGTTGCGCCACTTCCTGTAGCGCCCCAGGTACCGGCGGTCTGCCCTTCACCGTCAAATATCAACCAACCCACAACTTCAACGAGGGTGTTGGTAAGATATATCTTACCGTTCACGGCTCCGGATTTCAGGAATACTGTTACGCTGTCGTTAAGCGCATCTACTGTATTCTGTATGGTCAATTGGGCCCCGGCATCGACAACAATACTCGTACTTGTCAGGATCGAACCCGTAGGCCTGATATCCAGAATCCCTTTCTTAACCCATGTTTCCCCAATGTAAGTATTCACTCCGGCAAGGCCAAGAACGCCATTACCAACCTTGGTAAACGAATTGGAAACACCGATAACCCCGGAGAACGTTGTCGAGGTATCATCGGAACCGACAACCATCCTGACCATCCAGCTTTCGCTGTTGGTTACCAGTCCGCCACCACCACCATAATCCGACAACGAACCCAGCGCTTGAGCGGCACCATTGAAATCAAAAACCTTGCCATTTGCCACGAACAGAGCCGTATCGCGCGGTAAAATCGTCCGATTTGTCAGCGAGAATAAACTTCCGTCACCAGGATCAGTCATGTACTGAAAAAAGTCAGGATTGTCGATATTTCGCCCCTGGGGGTCATAGCAGATACCCATGTGATTATTCAGCCAACCCTGGTCGGTGTAGCCTGCGCCGCCGGCACCATTGTACATTCTTAATTCATATACATGATGACCTGGTGTAAGAGTATAATTTGCTTTTGTAGGAACATTCCATGAGCCATTATTCAACACCGTGTTCCCGTCAATCTTCAGCAAGGTGACATCATCAATATTTTCCGCAAATGTCCACGTCACATTAGTGGGATCAATATTGACAATATAACCGGTATAAATCCAGGTATTGTAATCGCCCCATGGCGGCTTGAGATTTGTATTTCCCAGTCGTACCGTCAAAGTAATATTTGTTGCAGGA
The DNA here is from genome assembly GCA_001804885.1 of Lentisphaerae bacterium RIFOXYA12_FULL_48_11. Classification (GTDB taxonomy): domain Bacteria; phylum Verrucomicrobiota; class Kiritimatiellia; order UBA8416; family YA12-FULL-48-11; genus YA12-FULL-48-11. The sequence continues at coordinate 27,769 of MHBM01000092.1, read as the reverse complement.
TTGGACGCCGTTGTATTCATACCAGTCTGAATAATCATCCCTTCGTACAATCCATTCGTAAACGGCATCAGCCGTAATGTGCCGTCACTTACAATCGTGGGCCCTGCATATATATTTGCATTAGACAACATCAAGGTACCGGTACCTGACTTCATAAAGCCCTGCATGCCATCGAGAGGAATCGCAAGAGTCGCCGAATTATTGCTTACTACTATGGATGGGACAGTGGAATTAGTCAGATAAATCTGGTTATTCGTGACCACCCAGTCGTAAGCCCCGGACGAACTAAACCACATATTACCAACTGCCAACGACGCAATATTCTGATTGATCGTCCGGCTGGCTGTCACTGCATTGGTGAAATATGCCGTACGTGAAGCGCCACCTGCGATTACATTGTTTGTCCAATTCTCCGCCACGCTCCAGTTTCCGCCGGCGTCAACACCCCACACCCCGTCACCGGCCAGAACAACGAGAAGCCCTGCCCCATCAAAGAAATCGTCATTTGTATTTGCCGCTCCACTTCCAGTCTTACCCCACGTTCCCTCTGTCTGGAGAACACCATTGGAATAGAATCCGCCAACCACTTCAAACACGCCATTGGTAAGATATAGTTTGCCGCCTGTCTTCACATCAACAGTAGCAGCATCAAAAAGAACATTACCTGTATTCTCTATCACTACCTGCCCGCCGGATTCGATTGTAACATTGGTGCTGTTGGCAATCCTGGAGGTTGTTGACAGTCTAAGAGCCCCATTACTTACGATCGTTGCACCACCATAAGTACAGATATTCGTAAGGTTCAAACTGCCCGAACCAAGCTTGATGAGCCCGCCCCTGTTCGCATTTTGAGCCAGCGTAACAGAACCTAACGTTGCCGGCGTCAGACAACCACCACCCCGCAAGGTAACCGTCAGGGAATCGCCGGACTGATAACCAAAACCAGCGCTTGTAATCAGAATATTTGTCACAGTACCCGCGGCAAGGTCAACCTGCGCAATAGCAGTAACACCTGTTCCGTAACCGCCACCAATAATAACTATCGGCGTACCTATATAACCTGACCCGGAGTCAGAAATTGCAATCGATGATACCCCATAACCCGATGGAGCACTGAGGGCTTGTCCAATTGTTATCAAATTGGTTCCAGAATCCACAACAGCCCCGTTACTATAAATGGTTGATACCGTAAGCCCCTGCAGGAACGTCGGCCCCAACGTTCCGACCCCATTCGGGTTGGCCCGCAAAACACCTCCGTTAAAATTAAACATTGTCTGACCTGCAGCACTGGTAAAGATTCTGTTGGCTATCAACGTACCGCCATTGACTAGATTGACAATACCAGTGTGACTCCCCGATGCATTCATCAGGTCAAAGGATCTGCTGTTCGTAGCAGAATTCAACACGCCGCTGTTCATGATGTTTATCAGCGCCTGGTTATAATTTCCGGCGCGTAGGCACTGCACATCGTAACCACCCGCAAGGCTCATCGTACCACCACTGATATTCAACACCCCTGCCTGGCCTGTACCATACCTGACCGGCACCAGCCAGTTGACCAGAACGCTACCGCCCGACATGTCAAACACCCCGCATCCGCCATAGGGAGCCGTATTGCCGTTAGCACCGCCGATGTAAAGTACACCACTGATATTCAAAGCACCGCCCGCCATTTGATAGTAGCCAAAACTGTTACTGTAATCGCCTATTGTAAAATCATCGACCGTAGGACCAGCGACGTACTGCGTAACCACACCGCCCGTCTGGTAGATCGCACCTGCCGAGTCAGGAACATCCCCAAACCTGAAGCGGTTGCCGTATAGATTGGTCGTTATCGTTACCACGCTGCGGTCACCCGCATTATTACCAACCCTCAAATCTGTCAAAGTGGTACGACCGTCAATATTCAGCCTGGCTCCATCATAGACGGAAGCAATCAAGAAAGTATTGGTACCTGTCGAAGCGAGAGTTACAGCTCCTGTATATATATTCAGGTTCCCTAGAACCGTATTACTGGCCAGAACAAAGGTACCAAGACCATACTTATACAAGGCAGCCCCACCCGTTACAGAATTGGTGACAGTCAATGTACTGCCTGGATCAATATTAACCGCTCCTCCGGGAGAATCGAATGTCATCGTACGATTGTTAAAAGTAATGTTATTGGTAACACGGAAAGTACCGTTACTGATCACAAGGTTGCTTGAATAGCCAAGATTTACATCATTTGTAATAAACAAAGTACTGCTTGAACCGCCACTTATTGTAATCGTTCCCGTTAAAATGTTGGCGTTTCCAAGAATCAGCAATCCTGCACCGGTTTTTGTGAATCCCTGCGTTCCGTTTAGCACAGATGCTATAGTGGCATTCTTCGTAGTAACATTAATTGCCGGGGTAGATGAACCGGCCAGAACCACCTGGTTGTTGGTGAGAATCCAGTTGTAATTGCCTGCCGACCCAAACGTCAGGTTACCAATCGTCAACGTCGAATAATCCGCCGAAACCGTACGGTCTGCAGTTATGGTACAGGCGAAAGTTGCAGTTTTCCCGTACCCGATCGGCATGATACTGTTATTCCAGTTCCCAACTGTACTCCATACCCCACTCGCATCGTTCGTCCAGGACCCGCTACTGTTTGTAACACCAACCATTAACAATCCAAGTCCGGTAAAATGTCCATCCGTATTAGGAGCTCCGCTGCCAGCCGAACCCCAGATGCCGGACGACTGCAACACACCATTCAGATACAGGTTGCTCACAACTTCAGACACACCATTGGTCAGATACATCGTGGATCCGGTATTCAACCAAACGGAGGCACTGTTATTGATCACATCGCTGACGTTCTCTATAACCAGCTGCGCGCCTGTCTCAACTGTAATATTCGTACTGGAACCAATCGTCCCTATTCCAACAACATCAAGCACACCGTTACTTATTGTTGTATTACCAGTGTAGGTGTTTGTTCCGGAAATTTTGAGGATACCCGCTCCTATCTTGATCAGATTACCAACGCCTGAAATCTCACCCGCGAAAGTTGTGGTTGTGCCATCGCCACCCACTACCAGATTCCCAATATTAAGGACACTCGACCCTGTCAAACCAGCAAGGGATCCGATTGTCTGCGTCGTACCGCTCAAATCCAACATAGCTCCAGCAGAAAGATTGACGGCCGAGGACGATGGCAGCGTACCGATACTCACAGGCTGGAACATCTGCACATTGTCGATGCAAATACTCTTGTCCCCACCTATGGTATTATTGCCTGCAAATGCCAGCGTGTGGCTGGCGGCCGTGAGGTAGACAACGGCCAGATAGTTCTGCCATTGCGACTGACTGACCGCAGAAGCAGGCCAAACCCCAACAGTAATCCCATCCACCTTTACAGTGACACCATCCGGTCCCATTGCTCCACCTCGGCCCTCAGCCTGGAATGTAATCGCATAAAGCCCCTCCACACTCACGGTTAGGGATTGCGAAATCGTCCCGCTACCCTGCATGAACCCTGCCTGCACTCCTTCATGGCCGCTGGTCGTGGGATACCATGTACCGGAGTTATGATCGATACCCGCCGAGCTGAAACTCCAACTCACACCGCTCGGAACTCCCGTGTAGTATGTCCAAGTGCTGATATTCGTACTCTCAAATCCATAGTTGGGTATTGTGACAGCATTGACGGATCCCTCTACTCCAATTTGTACCCTGCCGGTACTGACGATCGTCGAGCCGCTGTAGGTGTTCGTGCCTGAGAGCGTCAGGGCGCCTGCCGTGGTCTTGACCAAAGCGCCGCCGCCGTTGATTCCCGCAACATTCATAAGCTTGCCGCTCTGGAAATTGAGAGTGCCGATATTTGTAGCTGCACTGCCGATACTGTTGCCATGCATATCCAGTGTGCCACCACTCAAAGTCAGAATAGAAGTGCCGTCTCCAGCCGTAATGTTTGTGTAAACGTTTGCTATACCATCGTTAAGAATGAGCGTGCCAGATATGGTTCCAGTCGGCACACTGCCCAACGCAAGGGCAAACTGCGTATTCACGTTAAGAACACCGCCATTCATGGTTAACGTTCCGATACCCGACCCCCTTGTGTAAGCGGCAATATTCCTACCAATTATCAGGCTATTCACATCCACACTGCCGGCATTGAATGTGAAATTGCCGTATCCACCAGCCGTACTGGTATTGCCATGATTTTCCAGTGATCCAAGGGCCATCTCGTTTATCTGTGCTTCAATCGAGGACCCGGCATTTGTAATCATCAGGTTGCCTGTCGGCGTCGTAGCCGACCCGCCTGGATTAAACTTGCCAAGATATACATTGGCCCGCATCCCGTTGGTACCGGCAAGCAGCAATTTTGGATTGGTCAAACCGGAAGAGAACGTCAGAAGACCTTCAGCCTTGCCATATCCCAGATATAGATTGGCGACATTAAACACATTACTGATCCCCATATATACTTGTCCCTGTACACCACCCGCCGGATCTGCCCGGCCGATATACATTGCACTGGCAGTGATTCTGTTGGTGCCATCAGCCAAGGTTAGCCGCCCCACTCGACCAACATTATTGTTATCAAATCCGATATAAATATTATTTACGACCGCCGTGACTGAACCCAGTTGCGAGAGATCCATTCCCCAGTAGGGTGAAGAACCACGCCGCCCCATGATCCACATGTCACCATTAGTGGTTACAATATTCATTGTACCACCCCCGGAAGCTTCAAGATGTGTACCTTCGTTGAGATAGACAGTGTTGCCGGAGGCATTGGTCACAACATTCATAATCTGACCTGCAGCAAGATTTAAAATCTTATTTGTAACCGTGGTATTGACAGCTGAAGGAGCTGTCGTCTGCAACCCCCCAAATGTCTGACTGCCACCAGCCATGTCCAACGTACCGGCATTGGCGCCAGACGCACTGTCTCCCAGTGTCAGGACCGTACCTGACGGCAGAACACCCGATGCACCAAAGGCAAGGACTCCATTCTCTATTGTAGTCATTCCATAGTATGTATTCGCACCGGAAAGGATCAACTTCCCTGAGCCTGTCTTGGTCACTCCCTGAACACCAGCGATAACTGATGCAACCGTAGCCGTATTGGCGTTCACCGTTATCAAAGGAGGCACAAGATTCGTCAGATAAATCGGATTATTGGTAATCGTCCAGTTATAACCGGGAGAACCAAAGAATAGATTACCAAGAGTCAGCGTCGCATAGTCCTGGGTAACCACGCGGTTGACAGTAATGGCATTGGTAAAATATGCTGTTGAAAAAGCACCCTGCGCAATTGAGTTATTCAACCAGTTTGCCGCAACGCTCCAGGTTCCTCCCGCATCAACATCCCACGAACTTGATCCCGTTGAAACCGTCAGGATTCCAGTCCCACTGAAGCGTGAATCATCGGTATTCGCTGCAGCGCTTGCAGACGACCCCCAAGTTCCAGCGACCTGCGCAACACCGTCAAAAAGCAGAACGCCAACGGTCTCATTAACACTGGCAGACAGGTTCATAACCCCGTAACCAGAGCCGGACTGCAAATCAATCACAACATTATCATTAAGCACATTACCGGTGTTCTGTATGGTAAACTGGCCGTTGGTGCCAACGGTAATATTGGTGCAGGAAGCAACAAAACCGCTGGCAGATATATTAATTACGCCGTTGCTTACAATCATTGCAACAGTGAAATCATTTGTCCCGTCAACTATCAGCGTTCCTGAAGTGGTCTTAACCAGCGCCCCACCAGCATTGATCTCGGCGACATTCATGAGTGTGCCGCTTTGGAAAACAAGGGTGTCAATAATTGCACCAGAACTGCCGATGCTATTGGTATGCATATCCAACGTACCACCGCTTAACGTGATAGTCGACGTACCGCCACCATCAAGAATATTGGTATAAATATTCGCTATACCACCGTTAAGAACAAGCGTGCCGGATATGGTTCCTGTTGCAACACTACCCTGCGCCAGTACAAGATTCGAATAAACATTGAGTACACCGCCATTCATCGTTAGAACTCCCTGGCCAGCCCCTCGCGTATACCCAAGATTTCGTCCCAAGACCATCGTGTTAACATCAACAATACCGCCACCAAACGTGAAATTTCCATATGCGCCGGCCGTAGTACTATTTCCCGCATTTTGCAGTGATCCAAGAACCAGCTCATCAAGATTGGCAGAAATAGACGAACCAACATCGTCTATCATCAGATTACCTGTCGGCTGTGTTCCTGAGCCATTTACGGTAAATATGCCGAGATAAACATTTCCTCGTATTCCGTTGGTACCGGTTATTGTGACCTGCGGATTAGTCAGGCCTGATTTGAATGTCAGTGTTCCGTTCGCCTTGCCATAACCAAGGTACAGGTTGGCAACATTCAGAACATTTGTAGTCCCCATAAGCATCTGGCCTGTAACACCACCGGCAGTGTTACACCACCCGACATAAACAGAACCGGCAGTAATGTTGTTCGAACCAGCTGCTAACGTGAACAAACCTTTCCGGGTAACACCATTGTTGTCATATCCAACATAAATATTATTAACTGCAGCCGAGAACAAACCCAGTTGCGACAAATCCAAACCCCACTCGGGCGTTGCATCACGCCGCCCCATGATCATCATATCGCCATTACCAGCCGCAATACCCAATGCACCGCCACCGGAAGCTTCTATATGCGTGCCTTCCTTGAGATAAACAGCGTTACCAGAACTAGTGGTAACAATATTCAGGACTTGTCCGGAGGATAGATTTAGAATCTTATTTGTAACAGTGGTATTGGCAGCTGAAGGAGCTGTTGTCAGCAAACCCCCGATTGTCTGACTATGCCCGGCCATATCCAACGTGCCGGTACTGGAACCAGACGCGCTGTCACCCAATGTCAGGATTGTCCCTGAAGGCAGAACATCAGAAGCCCCAAGACCCAGTGTTCCACTCTTGATTACCGTACCATCGCCATAAGTATTTGCGCCACCGAACACCAGAGTTCCTGAACCGGCCTTTACAAATCCCTGCGCCCCGCTGATAACCGACGCAACGGTTGCAGTGTTGGCGTTAACAGTAATAACTGGAGTGGAAGCATCACTCAGGTTGATCAAGTTGTCCGTGATTATCCAGTTGAATATATTTGGAGAACCAAAAACCATCTGCCCGATATTCAGTGACGTATAATCCTGGGAAACAGTACGGTCTGCACTGATGTTGTTTGTAAAATATGCGACAGCCCCGTTACCCATCGGCCTGATATTGTTTGTCCAGTTACCGGCAACGCTCCAATTTCCATCGGCGCTGTCGTTCGACCATGATCCAACCGCAGAATCAATGCCAACCACCAGAACGCCGGAACCGACAAAATGAGCATCCTGGTTGTCCGCAGCACTTCCAACAGGACCCCATACACCGGCAGCCTGAAGTACACCATTCAAATACAGTTCGCCCACAACTTCCGACACGCCATTCGTCAAATACATAGTTGATCCAGCATCCAGCCTGACAACAGCACTGTTGCTGATAACATCCCCGGAACTCTCGATGGTCAACTGTTTTCCTGCTTCCACGGTAATATTCGTTGTGCTCCCGAAAACACCTGCACCGATAGCCACAAGAGTACCATTACTCACAACGACATTGCCGTTGAAAGTATTGGTAGCAGTCAACCTGAGAAGACCGGACCCCATCTTGATCAACCCGCCATCTGCACCACTCAGATTTTTCAGCGGAACGGAGATTGTAACATCATTGGTATCCGTATCAATAACAGCGCCACCGGCATTAACATAAGCGCCCTTGGGATTCACCGTGGCACTGTAAATCTGCAGGAAATTATTCGTGGTTGCCGTTGCCACAACGCGCGTACCGTTAAAAATCATTTTGGCTATATTTACCCCTCCATTATCGTAATCGTCGCCGTCAATGCAGGGGGTATAAAATGTTCCGCCATCCAGGTTCAGGGCCCACGCAATATTGGCATTGCGATCCATCCCGTTTGTCACAGATAGAACGGTATTGTTTGTGAGTGTAACAACACCCCAGTTCCCGGTCGGGGAATAATAAGCTGCAAGCTTACCGCCAATATTCACCGTACTGCCATCAAGAATGAGTGATGCACGACCTACTATCAGGTCCCCACTGGTTACTAGCACGGCGTTACTCAGCGTTGTTCTCTGGGCCGCACCCTGCGGCTGGTTATTCGCGGTAGCCCCTTGTACAACAAAACTCTTTGAACCCAGGGTTATAGGACCGCCAAATACAATGTTATGGTTTAATCCAGCGCTAGCCAGGGTTCCGTCGATTGTAAATGTTCCCGCACTGCTGTCACTGTTTGTAACAAATCCGGTAAGCGTGGGGTTCACATTGTTACTGACAAACATTATCTGATCAAGCCCGATAAGACTTACATTATTCGTGATATTGCCGGAAGCCGCCACACGCACAGTAGTACCATGAGTCAAAGTCAACTGACCGGTACCAAGTGCGTTGGTATGGACGACTACAAGAATTCCATTGCTCAGAATCGTTCCTCCGGAATAGGTGCTGGCATTCGTCAAGCTCAGCATGCCCGACCCTTGAACAATCAATCCTCCACTAGTATTGGCACCTATAGTAACAACACCTATTGTCGCTGCCGAAGTATAACCACCGCCGGTAAGCGTAACAGTCGGGGCAGAGGTGTATGAAAAACCAGGAGATGTAATCAGGATATTCGTGACCTGGCCGCAGGTAGGACTTCCTATACCCAGATCGACCTGCGCAACGGCGGTTGCCCCGGTTCCACCTCCTCCGGTGATAATCACTACAGGCGCACCAATATAACCCGCACCGTTGCCGCTGCGAGGGATAGCAGTCACACCGTTACCGGGTGGAGCAAGAAGGCTCTGTCCAACAGTGATGGTCGAATTACTGCTGTCAATAATCGCACCACCCTGATAGACAGGGACTGCCGTTAATCCCTGCATGAATGCCGTCTGGGTAATTCCTCCATTTACCCGCAGAGTACCTCCATTAAAGCTCAAAATACCAATACCGGCCGCTGTTTTTTGGATCTTGTTGGCAATGAGAGTCCCACTTTTCAAATTAATAGCCGACAAAGCAGTGTTACTACTGGCATTCAGCATCATCTGTATAGGCTGGCTTGTCCCTCCGCCCGTCGCGTTCATTACACCATTACCAAGAAGATTTAACATTCCCAGATTGCTACCACTGGAAGTATACCCGAATGTAAGAGCGTTAGCACCAGGGCTGGACATAACACCATTCCAAATATTTATTTCGCCATGCCCTGTACTCCACCCATAGACAATCCACTGACCACTGACATTGACGGTCCCACTGACAAGATCGAATACCCCATTACCTCCATGTCCACCAGGAGCAAGCTGCCCGGTAGTCAGTGACCCATCGTTCATCCGGTAATAACCGTAACTGTTATTATATCCCAGCGTCAGAATATCATTACCACCCTGAACGGCATTTATGGACACCACGCCGCCATTCTGAACGACTGCCCCGGCAGCACCACTTGCATTACCAACCAGCAATCTGGCCGTGTTATTATTCGCGCTGACAGTCGTCAAGTTTGATGAGATAACCATCACGCTCCTGTCACCGGAAGCGTTGCCGACAATTACACTATTGGAGCCTAAACCCACCACACCGTTAACCGTGCAAGTTGCACTTGCCGCACCACCGGCAACCGTCAGGAGAGATGGGTAGCCCGAAAGCGTATTGGCACTGCCCGAGGAATAAGTCATACTGCCTCCGGCGTTGACAGTCACCGCTCCCATGGTATTTGTGCTGCCACCAGAAAAAGCCAGGCTTCCCCCATTCACAGTCACCATCCCTATCGTATTCGTCTTGCCAACAAAAGAAAGCTGACCGGCACTATTGACCAGATTCCCAACGATATTGGTGTTACTTAACACTAACTGGCCGGCCCCGACCTTGGTCAAATTCGCCGCATCGACAACGGATGCAACTGTAGTCGTGCTGGTATTCACAGCTATCATCGAAGATCCTCCGCGCAGGCGAATCACATTATTGGTAATTATCCATTTGTAATCTCCTGGAGAACCAAAAATCATGTTACCCAGATACAACTCGCTGTAATTCTGGCTTACCGTCCTGTCACCGGTAATGGCATTGGTAAAATATGCAGTTGTCCAAGCCCCGGAAGGAATCACATTGTTTGTCCAGTTACCGGCAACGTCCCAATTGCCGTCACTGCCGTCATTTGACCACGAACCATTTGTAGTAGCTATACCAAGCATCAGCACTCCTGGACCTGCAAAGAACGTATCGTCCGTATTGTCAGCAAGACTGGCTGTAGATCCCCAGGACCCACCCGCCTGTGGTGTTCCATCAAAGAACAAGGCTCCAATACTCTCATAAACATTGTTGGTTATATACATCCCGGGTCCAGAACCGGATTTCAGATAAATCGCCGCAGCATCACCCAGCTGGTTTGTAAATGCATTCTCCAGGACCAACTGCATGCCAGCCTCAACCGTGATGCTCGTACTACCGGCAATCGAGGCCCCTGCGCCGACAACATCAAGGATGCCATTACTGACGATCGTTGACCCAGTATAGATATGCGCACCAGACATTTTCAACAGACCGGTACCAACCTTGATCAGTCCGCCGGTACTGGAGAGTACACCGGATAAGGTGATATTTCCGCCAGTGGTGTCGAAGATTGTGTCGCCGCCAGAGCCTGTAAGCGTCATCGGTAGTGAGCCCGTCCAGTTTGCACTCGCTTTCAACGTGCCACCACCAAGATTGACGAGAGTTGATGCGTTACCCTGGATACCCCACTTGCCAAGAGTAAGGGTTCCACCAAACATTGTATAGGTATCTGTCCCGGTGGTATTGCCACGATTATCAAGCACCAAACCCTCGGCACTAACATCACCCAGGTATTGGGTAAAAACGCCGGTACCATCTATGCCAAGGTAGATGGCACCGTTGTATTCCTGGACACCGGGCTGAAATGGATTCGAGCTTGAGATCGCAGTCAAATTCAGCACTCCTCCGGTCATGGTGTAGGTACTCGTTTCAGCGGGATAATGCCCGACACGTAACTGGGAGCTAATCGTAACAGTCCCACTGACATGATTAAAGTGGCCGGTATTGCCTGATGCCTCGCCTAAAAACAAACTTGATAATGAGGCCGAAGCACTGTCTTGGATGGTGAAAGTACTGTTACTATAGACTCTGAGAAGGCCTGTCATATAGCCGTTATTTACGAGATTCATTGCGCTACCCATAATAATTGTTCCGCCGCTGTAAGTATTGGACCCTGACAGCGTCAGCGTACCTGCACCGTGTTTAGTCAAGCTACCGGTACCGCTGATCACACTGTTTCCAGAGATTGTTGCTCCATTATCGACGTAAAATGTATGATTTGAAGAAGTCTGCAACGTTAGCGGTACTTCAGCATTGATCACAAGATTAGTACCCGGCCCCTTGTTCTGAATCGTACCGGCATTCCAGTTAAAGATAGTCGTCCCGCTTCCGGCACCTTTCTGAATGACTCCGGCTTTCAGGGTGCCCCCGGCAAGGTTAACCCTTCCGGTAACCGTGGCACTTCCCTGCAAATCCGCAAACGTAACGGTATCCACAACCATAGTAGCGGCAGGCTGAATATTAAGAGTACCTTCCCCGTAGTTGCCACTCTTGGTAATAGCCGAAATATAACCAACCGTAACATTTGTTGCGTCAACATTTCCGGTGCTTATCGTCATCGTCCCAATGCCACCACCGCCCTGAGTTGCAGAAGGGTAACCTTGTCCAATGATAATATTACCCAGCAGGGCATCCACGTTGCCGCCCGAAAGATCCTCTGTGCTGGTGTTCGGGTTGTTCATATTACCGCCGAGGCCTACAATCATGTTTGCACGACCGACCCCGTCCGCTGCTCTAATTATTAAGCTTGGATTACTCAATCCGCTGCGAAATTGCATAAACATGCTTGCACTATTTATCTGACCGGCACCAGGCACATCTCCCCCAAGCGTGATTTGATCAACATTGAAAACGTTTGTAGGCCCAAAATAAACCGTATTAGTACAATTCCATCCACCCAGTGTAAATTTACCGGCTGTAATATTATTTGTAGCAGCCAGATAAAGATTCACGGGATCAGCATGACCGCTACCGAGATAGAAATAGTTGACTGTCGTGGCCGTGAAAACACCTAGATCACTGAGGTCAAGTGTATTCAGACGCGTCCCGTTATTATAGTTAGCATCATTTGGCCCGATCACAACATTGTTCGCGCCGGCATTGATGATCATGGTTCCTGCGCCTGCCGTTGAACCCTTGATCGTCACGGTATTTGTGCCGAAACTCCCGACAGGGATACCGGCAACAAACGAACCATTAACCGTAAGCGTTCGGCTGGCATCGATCTGGGTTGTGTGGTAAAGATTTATCTGGTTATAGACTAGTGAATTGACGGCACAATCAGCACTTACGATGTTATTAACTGTCCCTGCAGTTCCGGATACAGCAGTGTTGGTAAAGATAATATCGTTTGCGGTGACATCGGCAGTGTCGGGATCCCAGTTACTGGCAGTGCTCCAGTTCATGTCAGAACCGCCTGCTTCGCCATCCCATGTAATCGTCGCAGCTCGAGCCGCTCCCGTCGTTAGGGTAAGAGTCAGGATTATGGTTAAGGATGCACGGAAAATCCCTTGCCATATTTCTCGCGGAACAGGGCGCACGGTTGTCTGCTCAGTTTCCATGTTAGTCAGCTTATTTGCCGCCAGCAACAAATACGATACGAGGGTAGACTTCACCCTCTTGTATCGTCCGATACAATTAACTTCTTCCACACATATGTCTAATCGGCGGATCTTTACCCCTCCTAATATTGTGAAAGAGGACCCCACCGCCATAGCAGTAAACACCCTACCTAAGTCTAACGGAATTATCCCTTTAAGGACCAGTCTATGTCAACGACAATGGGGGTGGAGCTATGTCATGAATTTGTCAAGAAATAGGCAGTTTCACGATAGAAAAGCCCCTATAATGAGGTTCATTTTTGTGCCGCCAAAACAAGCAGTAAGAATACTGGAACACCTAGAGTAGGCAAACAAGATCGTTTAAGAAGCACAAATCCCATAAATGGGCAATAATCAGGGTGATTTGGCAATATTCGGTACGCTAATTGACAAGCACCTTACGCATTCGGCAAGTCAAATGCACCACTCTTCAAATTATTAATGATATTTAATAATACGACCGTAGTATTTAATGACAGTATTAATCTTGTTGATTCTTCATGAGTAAATTCGAATAGACCATTGAGAGATTATCAAATCAACATAGATCAAGAACTCCAAACATGTCAAACTAGACTGGTCAACCGTTTTGCTATTTCGGATGTAATTCGCTGGTGAAGAGCATAAACCTTTTCGCCGTAATACTCCCTTGGCCATAAAACACTGGGCAGCAGAGGATCCCCATCCATTGCTACGCCATACGCCGACAACTCTTCCCTTGCAAGATCAAGTAGCATTTCCTCAGAAACTTCGCTACCTATGATCCTTTGGATATTTTCATTATACACCTCGCAGTACCATCTCTGCACCTCCGCGAGAGCTTCGTATTTCCATGCAGAACAAACAATGTCCTGAGCACTGCGCCCAAGAACAGTTGTTGACTCCAAAAGATAAGAATACTGCTGTATTGCCGCAGCATTGGCCAAATCATCATATTCAGGCCTGATATCAAAGGGTGTAACCCAAACGCTCTTCTGCAGACACCCCATCCTCATACGTTCCAGGAACCCGCGCAAATTGTCACGATATTGTCTGTCTTTTTCAGGCACATCATATATCAACACATACCAGATCCCACTCCACTTCTTTCGCCAGAATTTTTCAGGAGTATAAATTGCAGGTATTTGAGCCTTACCTTTTTCGGTAAGGCTCAATATTGGATGTTGCCTTTGCTTCCCGCAGGATATAACCAGCCCGGCCTTCTTGAGACGATAAATCGCAGAATGGTATGAAGCTGGAGTTTTAGTTTTATAATAGCGGTGCCACAGCAACGACCTACCCTCTGTCATCGCCATCTCTCCTATGCCGCCCAACAGCTCTAGCATTTCTTCAACCACTCGACGTCTGATCACCGGCATTGAAATATTCGGATTATGAAATTTCTTCAAATCCATAACTTCTTATTATCATATAATATTACGATCGTCAATTTAAACGACAATATATCGTCAGCTATGAAAATACACATATTAATCGACAGAAGGACTATACCCTGGAAATACCCATTTTTTCTTGGTTTTTCTCATACTAAGGACTATAGTCGCCAAATCGTTACTATTTTGAGGCAATTTATGAACCAAACAGAAGAAGGTCATGAGATAGATATTGATTTCCACAAAATTGGCAAAATAGCCGACAAATGCCGGGATGTTATACCAGTTGCAATTCAAAATATCGACACAGGAGAGGTAATCCTTGTTGCCTACACTAACGAGAAAGCTTTCAAAAAAGCAATAGACACACGCTCGCTGGTCCTCTGGAGCACGTCCAGAAACGAACTCTGGGAAAAAGGTAAAACATCAGGAGAAACATTCACACTGATAGAAGTATACGTCAACTGCGAACAAAATTCCTTTCTTTACAAGGTACGCCCAAAACGAGAGGGAATCTGCCATACAAAGAATGCCAAAGGGAAACCCAGAAACTGCTATTATCGGCGTGTTGATTTTGACACATTTAAACTTCAGAATATGGATCCGTAAATATGAAATTCCGCTGCCCTTATTGTAAACATATTATCGGGGAAGAACCTGTTGCTATCTGTCCTAAATGCCAGAAGGGCATTAAAATCCCAGAACATTTCAAAGATTCTGTCGATAAAATCAAAAAGGAGAATGAAAAATCAAATGCTAAACATATTCCAAAAGGAACCTTTCTTTTTTCTTCTGGGATTTTCTCACTACATTCTCCGGCCCTCCCCATAGCTATTATAACATTATTGGCCCTCGCTGTTGTATATTCCAAATTTTCAAAATCATCATACAAATACAGTCCTATTAAATTCAACGATCCAAAAGCTATTCTCGAGAAAGCAGCCAACGACTCACTGGAAATGGCAAAGAAAGAACTCTGGGTTCTGAGAATGGCCATAGAGATGTTCAAACGTGATTGCGGACGATACCCCACGTCAGGGGAAGGAATTACAGCCCTCATCAACAATCCGGGTGAATTAACATGGAAAGGTCCTTATGTTACCTTCACCCGACCCGATCCATGGAAGAATAATTATCAATACAGCTTCACAAATAATAAAATGCTTGTTTTTTCATGTGGCCCAGATCAGACGCCCGACACAACTGACGATATATTAGCCCAGGAACCAACCGACAAGGACCGCGCTGATTATGACATCCCACTCCCTTTACTATCAACAAATGGAACAAGCTTTACCCCCTAACGGTTCCTTGACTTTAGAAACTCAATCTGTAGTATGACACCGCTAATTTTCTTACAATTGGGCACTTAGTTCAGTGGGAGAACGCTTGCTTCACACGCAAGAAGTCACAGGTTCAAATCCTGTAGTGCCCACCACTCTGAAGGTTGAAAGACTCAAACTGTCGAAATATGTTTCCTGATCAATTCCTGGAGACGAAGCGGGTCAGCTCGATTCAGGCGATCCAGCACCCTTTCCCATCTGTAAGCAAAACTACCCCTTTCATCCCGCCTTTTCCCCTTGAAAAGAGAGTCAAAAGCTCTTTTTCGCTTTTTGTATTCCTGCTGTATTCTCGAAAACCTCTCCACGAACGCAAGCAGATATACATGCGTGAATTCCTTTGAATCCGAGAGGAGTTCTCCCCTACGAACAACAGGCTTAGCATAGTCCGCGGCAAAACTATGCAAGTCACTCTGATAATCAGTAAAAGTTCCAGTATGATCCGCCACGACCAAGTCCACAGGCATTCCATCCTTATCTTCAAGAATGACTTCATCGCCATCATCGAACACAACTCCGCCATCAAGGCCTGTTCGACCAACAATCATATTGGGAGCGGCCGCACATCCAAGCAAATGCGCATATTTCAACGCGTACGATTCATCTCTATATTTAAACACAGGCGTCTTATCTGTGGCAGTTCCATATATGTAGTCACGCTCAAAGTATGGCGACCAGATGGTAATCCCATGATACTCACGTCTGTTCCCATAATACCTCTCCGCTATTGTACGCGAAATCACCCTATGAGGAAGATTCATACCTAACTGGCGGCAACCAAGCCGACGATCCAGTATGTAATCATTATATTCTTCCGATTCGATAATGGCGTCCAGGAGGCTCTTACCCTCATCAAGCCGCTCATGAACCCCCCACTTCTGCATTCTCAGAATTCGTACGGTCTCCTTTTCACTCTTGCCATGTTTTATTTCAGCAATATACACATCCCTTCGCCCAACAGACGCGGTCCTTTTAGAAAGAGATTTCCCCATACGACCGATATTAACATACTCCAGGTCGCCATATTCTCTAACGAAACTGAATATGAAGCCGCGTGATTTCTCATCGCAAAGCTTTTCGAGAACAGGGTCACCTGGTTTCTTAGCTTGTTCTTCAAAAACCGGATCAAAAATGAGCTCTCCCTGCTCAAACCTGGCCCCAGGAAGCCATTCAATTTGCATGAAAAATTCAGAGCTCAACCCCGCTATTTGCTCTTCAGAGACAACCCCCTCTTTCTGTTCAGTGAGAACGGTAAAAATTCTGTTTCGCCATTCTGTATTCGAAGGATCATCAACACGAAACTCTGGGGGAACAACGTCCCAAAAACGTTTTTTCAACTCCTCATAAATTTTCCTCAACTCAACCGGGTCAAGTTTATTGAAATCCTTTGAAACAAAACTCGAACAGGAAAAAGCCTTATCAGCCATGAAAAACGCCATTTCCGGGTTTTCCAGCCGGTTACAACAGCATCCATACTGCTTAATTTCACCAAGATACTTACGCAGTTCCTTATCATCAAGAGCACCCAATCTGGAGAACTCGTCAAAAGTAAGAATTTTCGTACCTTTTGCTTTGTTATAGTAATAAATAGGTTGACCACTAATCCCAATTCTTGATGTTGAAATCATCTGCATCATTTCTTCGGGTGATTTTGGCAAAGGGCTTATTCTCCAATACTCTCCCCGCCATTTGATGGCATCCTTGACTTGCTTGTTGGCAACGTAGAGAAATTTGACATGCTGCTTGGATACAATCTCTTGTAATATTTCATCCGCCTTGAAGGCAATAATCATGTTATCAGGATCCGGACGAATCAGAACTTCATTACCTTCCATGATCAGGTCCACGGAAGATTTTAACTCATTCGATTCCTCTTCATCGCTGAGAGGATCAATGCCGATCTTGCGGCGCTTTCGATTCAATCTGTCAATATAAGCCATTCGCTGGGTCGCATGTATTCCTGGAATGGTGATAAGCGTGTTGTTGTTTGTAAAAATCGTACCAATCCTGGACTTCAAATTGCCCTGGTCATCTTTGGCAAGCGGATGATCCCCGACAATCTCCAGCTTCAACGTTTCGCCCTGTATAATCTGCGTTTCGGCCGTAGCAAATAACTTCTTTTCTGACTTCACCTGTGCACATCCTTCCCTTGCGGGTATACCGATAATTGACTTAATGCGTAGATGCAATTATTGCACACACGCCTTTACGCACCATCATCACTCCTATGGCCGCGAGCAAAAGACTCGCCAGCTTAGAAACGGTTTTTGACCCAGCCTTACCCAGAAATCTGAATATCGACTCAGAATAACGGAATATAATTCCAGCTATAAGTATGTTAACAATTAAAGCAGGAGCTGTCGATCGTAGTCCATACTCATTTAACAATAGAATTGATGTTGTAAGCACGGCAGGTCCTGTTATCAAAGGTACACCAATCGGAACAGCGCCAAGACTCTCCGGATCAACTAAACGCCTGCTTTTCTCAACACTGACAATATCGCTCATCGATATGACAAACAGGAGCACACCACCGGCTATCATGAAATCAAAGACGGTTATTCCAAGAAGTTTCAGAATTCCCATTCCAATGGCAAGGAATAAAAGCGCAACCACAGCCGCAGTAATAACTGATTGCATGACTATACGATGACGCTTTTGCTCATTAAGGCCTTCCGTCAGGCTCATGAACATAGGCAATATGCCAAGCGCATCAACTGCCACAAACATAGGAACGAAACAGAGCCAGAACTCTTTCATAGAATTAGACGGTCACCCAATCACCTTACCTGATGTATTTCAAATCTATCAAGTCTGCACAAAAGGCTCATGGATACATCCGACCCATGGTTCTCGGGAACGGAATTGTCTCACGCACATGCCTGAGACCACAAATCCATGACAGCGCCCGCTCAATGCCAAGACCAAAGCCACCATGCGGCACACTTCCATATTTCCTGACATCAAGATACCAGCCATAATCTTCGGGATTCAAGCCTTTCTCTTTCATTCTCGCGACAAGAGCATCTTGATTTTCTTCACGCTGGCTACCGCCGATTATCTCTCCATACCCTTCTGGCGCAAGGAGATCCATGTTTCGCACAAGCCGGCTATCAACTGCCGATTCTTTCATGTAGAACGCCTTGGCCTGCTTCGGGTAGTCAGTCACAAAAACCGGCTTATCGAACTGTCGCGAAATAATTGTTTCGTCACTACCTCCCAGGTCACTCCCGAACTGGAATGATTGCGCCGAAGCAATGTGTGCAGGACGGTTACGCAAATCCGCCTCAAGATCCTCAATATTTTCCTTTAGCTCGTGAATCTGAACCTGCAACTTATCTTTCTGTGTTGCCTTCTTCGCTGCATCAACCTGCTTCACCAATTCATCCAGCTCATCTATCCAGCCCTGCAGTCTGATCTTGTCACGCAGTATCTCATCTTCAAGCCACTTCCTGGTTTTTTCGCTGCGCAGGTTCTCCGCAACTTCTGCATAAGTCATACGAACGAATGGTTTCTTAACTTTCCGAAGAGCCTCAACATCGCGCCCAAGGAATTTCAGATCATCCTCATGCCTGCACAGAACAGCATCCACAACATGACAAATCATATCTTCAGCAAGCATTACTACATCATCGAGTTCCGCAAAAGCAACCTCAGGTTCAATCATCCAGAACTCTGTCAGATGACGACGTGTTTTTGATTTTTCCGCACGAAATGTCGGTCCAAAACAATAAACCTTTCCCAAAGCCATGCATGCAGTCTCCAGGTAAAGTTGTCCTGTTTGCGCCAGAAACGCCTTTCCATCGAAATATTCCACAGGAAAGAGGGTCTGTGCATCTTCGCCGGCACCGGCAACAAGGATAGGCGTATCGACAAGGGTAAACCCGCGGTTATCAAAAAAATCTCTGCAGGCTTTGATCACCGTATGGCGAATACGCATTATGGCAACCGGTCGTCGCGATCGTAACCACAGATGTCTGTGCGACATCAGGAAATCAATTCCGTGAGCCTTACGGGTAATGGGATACTCTTCTGCAAGGTGAATAGGTTCAACAGCCGAAACAGCCAGCTCAAACCCGCCAGGGGCTCTATCATCCCTGCGGACTACACCCGACACGGTCAGCGATGACTCCCTGGGTAATTCCGATGCTTTTTGGAAGGCATCCACAGTTGCGGTTTCAACAACACATTGACAAAGCCCGCTCCCATCACGCACCTGCAGGAAAACCACACCACCACCACTACGCCTTCCGTAAACCCATCCACGAATGCTTACCTTCTGCCCATCATGCGTTGCAAAATCTTTTATTTGGATGAACATATTATCCCCGATCTTCGAAGGTATGATGCTTTACTAAATTCCCATCTGGATATTTATACAGCCCAGATCAATCAATAATTGGAAATTTATCACGGCAGGAATGTTTTCTTTTTCAACTTATCTGGGAGATACTTCTCGAGAACAAAATTCAAACCGTGCTTTGCAAATGCCTGTTGCTCTATACGCACACCCATTTTCAACATCTGGTTAAGCGCATCCTGCCAGTCCTTGTGATGAAGAATAAACGGATCATTTCGCAGGGCATCCTTCGCACGCTTTATATCAGCCTCTTCGAGCGGATGAGTAGCATCTTCCAGATCATAATCAATAATATCCTGCGGCGTAACACCAAGATAATGCGCCTGCGGTACGCAGAAGAAGCGGTTGATATGCGCGGCCTGTCCCGAACCCACCTTCAGAGTACGATAAATGTTACAGTACCCATATGGATAACCGTCGGTAAAGACCAGTACCGGCAACCTCTGGTCATCCGCAAGTCTCCTGATAAATCTCCGGCATGCTCTCGTCGGTACACCACTCATGGAAATTAAAACACAACCAGCCTTCTCATAGTACTGATGATGAACAAGACGCTGAAAGAGCGATGCTGTTTCAATCACTAGGATAAACTTTGCTTTTGAATCAAACACAAGATGTTCAACACGGGACGGAATGCTCCATGCACCGCTGCCCAGCTTTGAACAGTCGATCTTGACTTTATCTTTTGTTACCGGATTCCTGTCTATTACAACCAGCGGGCCTGCAACATCACCACCGCGTTCTTCCGGTATATAACCCAGCTGTTCGCGGTTGACCTCAAGCATAGCCTCGATATCGTCAAGAAGCGTATCGCTTTCGGGCTGTTCGTCAAAACGGCATTCACCCCAGCTCTTGCTGTTGTAATAAATCTCACGTTTGCCCGCGATGTCATTCTTATCGAGAAGATCCTTCTTGGTCGTTGCCATGAGACGCATTGACTGCGCAAAAGTCTTAACCGTATTATAGGTAAGAGTCCTGGTGGACATTTTCCCTTTGATTTCAAAATGACCGCGCTTGGGATCATACTTCACATTGGAAAGCGCACGTATCGGGAAACGCATATCCGGTTTCTTTTTACGTTTTACAATGTCTTCGTAAATATCTGAACTGATATCCACGATTTTACTGGAAGCTTCCTCGCGGGTAATGATTCTAGGCGCCCGCCTGGCAGGTTCTTCTTTCAATCCCTGGCTTTCAGCTTTTGTTTCTTTTTTCTCTTTCTTAGCCATTATCACTCCCAAAACTGTCTTGGCAACCCGGCTACTGTTCTAGATGCGTTCGCTCCAGCATTTTATTCAAGTTGCTTATGATTCCTTTTTCCTGCTTGTCGTTAAGATCAAGAATATCCTTTAGACCCAGGGCCAAATGCGGAATATACATTGCGATATAATCCTTCTTGCGAGCCATTTCCTCAAGGCGTCGCCTCTTACTTAAAAATACCGACAATTGACGACCGCATTCCTGCAGCGCAAAAGTCATCTCCCTGATAATTTCCTGATAGTGCGCAATCGCTTCCTTACTTTCACTGGTGAATGGCACCCAAACGCTGGCCATGTGGACCATTACCACCATCGGCCCTATAGGCAGTGATCCCCTAGGCTGGGATAACCCATACCTTTTCCAGTCAACACCCCCAACAGCCTTATTAATTGCACATGCACCGCCCATATGAAGCAGCGGGACACGATTTGCAAAACGCATCAGACGCACAGGCTCCTCGGCATTTAAATCCTGGTTTTCGCCTGGCTTGGCATAAGCAACTCCAGCCTCGATCTGAAAAGGGTTCCCCCTGTAAACTGTCGGAGCACGCGTAACCGCCGTGTAGAAATCGGCAGTTATTTCTTTCTTCAGGCCGGCAACAATCTGATCTTCTCCGATCGGAGAAAGACAGTCTGTTGGTGGACGCATAAGCTTGGTTTCGTTTATGGCTTTAAAAAGAGCTTCGCTTTCCTGATGCGCTATTCTGGTTGGATTCGCCTTGGGATTAAGTTTTGCAAGGTTGCATATCTGATTCGCTGCGCCACCGCCAACCCGTGAAAAATCCTGGCACAGCATCGAGCGAAGGGTCCTGGCAGAACTATCCTTGAGCATCTGGATCAGCACTCCCAGTTCCACTCCGTGCGGATGCGGCTTTATCTCCTTCGGCGGCTCAGGGAGGTCTTTGTTGACACGTTTGAATATTGTCCAGGTCCCGCTTTGTATCGAAGAAGACACCGTCGGGGCAGGAGCCTCGAGAACTATTTCGGCATTCGCTGCCGCCACTTTATTCTTCACGCCTTTTCCTGTACTGGCCTCAACCGGCTTGTTTTTTTTCGTTCTCTTCATCCCTACATCTCTTCCTCACGTCCCCGGCATGGATACTGATTACCCTGAAATTGATTTATTTCTTCTTGTCTTCTTTATCATCTTCTTCGTCTTCGGACTCGTCCTCTTCGGAGTCATCATCCTCTTCATCAAATTCGTCATCATCCCATATGGACTTTTTTGTGCCGTTCTTCTTGCCGTCCGCTTCCTCATCCCCATCTTCGTCTTTGTCGTCCTGTATTTTTTTACTACTCTTCTTGGATGGCTCTACTTTCTCTTCCTTCTCAGTACCACCATTACCCCGTTTTCCTGATTCGTCCTCAACCGGCGCCCCTTTGAGCAACGTTATCCTGTAATAAAGCTGAAGGTGAGGGTTAACCACGGCACACTGCTTCAAGAATTCATCTACGGAAAGTCGCCCCCTGATATATGCAGCCTCCATTTCGATCGAGACGCATGTTCCATGCTTGAAAATCAAGGGCTCTCCGCCTTCCTCAATCGGCGGGAATTCGGGCTTCCAGTCGACAAGTTCATCCTTAAGGATCGCCGGTTTGTTCTGGCGTGTATCTATCTGCACCTCAATATAATGCGCATTTTTACCGCTTGCCGTTCTGGAAAGAATCTTGGTTGCACTGCCGGTAGTAAGCTGGCCATACATGCCGGCCGCACTGATTCCGATCCCTTGCTGTCCCCTGGACATTCGAAGCCTGTGGAACTTGGAACCATACAACAACTTTGCAAATATCTTGGGCACCTGATCACGGACAATACCTGGTCCATTATCAGTGACAGAAATCCTGAACCTTGTCTCACCTATCTGGACAACATCAACACTTATATTAGGAACAATTCCAGCTTCTTCGCAGGCATCAAGGGCATTATCAACAGCCTCCTTAACTGTTGTCAGCAAAGCTTTACGAGGACTGTCAAAACCCAGAAGATGACGATTCTTAAGGAAAAACTCCGAGACAGAGATTTCGCGCTGCTTACGCGCCATGCTTTCAGCTGTTTCCCTGGACCCGGTATCCTTCAATTCTCTTTCCTGTATCTTTTTTGGCATGCGGAATAATCTTCGAATCGGAGATATAATTCAAGAAAATCATTTCGGGTAGAACAATCTTTTATCAAGCCGGAAACAGGAAATCTGCCCCACGGCACCCTCACATGTCTTTCTTTCGATAGGAAAGAACTTTAATGGTCTCCTCCGGAGGGTACGGCGCCGCATAAAGTTCCAACAGGTCTTCCATTCGCATAAGCATCCATGGCTGAGAAATGGCCTGCCCGTTCTTGGTAAACACTATGTTGTCAGCGATATAAACGGCAGAGTGAATACTCTCCCCGGATGGAAGCGCAAGGAAAATCAAATCACCGAGCCGCCCCGGCGAACTGATCTGGTAGTAATCCTTCTCGAACTTCTTCGACAGATAATCAATGTTGGCAAACTGGTCGTCGGGTTCGGTATTAAAAAAGTTCATGGTCGTCCAGTTACAATCCCACAGGGAATCAGCTGCATTTGCGGAAACAACGGGATATGTATAGAGACGCTGACGCGCAAAAGGTGGAAGTAGATGCGCTATATCCAGGGACAATCCTTTCTTAAACTGGCACAATGAGTCAAGCAACGGTTTCAGATCTTTAGATCTGCCACCACCACCCCAGTATGCAACCAGTCTATCAACATCTGATCCGGTACTAATCTTCAGCCGTACCAACAATGTCGATTTACGCGAGATCATTTTAATAAAACGCTTTCTCTCCTCATCATTCGGCAATTTGGGGAG
>MHBM01000092.1:0-3806 GCA_001804885.1 Lentisphaerae bacterium RIFOXYA12_FULL_48_11 | reverse complement strand
AAAACAGGAGGAACGAACCCTGCTGATAAAGCAGCCTTTTGAAAAAGTTTATACTGTTTTGAGAAAGACCGCTGCGATCAAGCCTATCCTGCAGAAATTCAGGCCTGAAACTGTACGCCACACGCTGTATTCTATTCTCTGAAAAACGTGACAAAGTCAGATATAATTTCTGCCTCGTCTGTGGATCCATTCCAAGAATGACTTCTTCCCCAGGGTCCACCCAACATCCCTGTGCATTTATCTCCCATCGCTTCTTATCCTCAAGCACAGACACCAGCGAAGCATTCATGCCCACAGACCTAAACAAAGACATCACCTGATCACGAGAATTACCCTTGAAAAACCAACGTTGAGGCGTAGTATCCGAACTCACTATAAACGCGAACTCTTCAGGCATTTCGGTATATATTTTCACATATTCCAGGTCACCCCATGGGCCAGGGCTTCCAGCAATAATAGTCGCATCATTATCGTTCTTAATAGAAGTCGAAATAAAACCAGATAACTTTTGCCCCATGCAAACAATTATCCATGGCACAAGCAGGAATACCCCCAACAAGACTATAGCCCTCATGGATAACACCAGATGCACAACCCTGTTTTCGCTTCCATCTTCTTTACTAAGCATCAAACATCTCCCCAACAATAAATAACTTACCCATATTCCAAAACAAATAGCGGCGGGATAGTATATCTCACACAACTAATTGTCAATTTAAGCAAACTGTCGGCTCTTAACAATTGAATATTCTTTCCAGAAACGTTTCCTTTTATCTGTAAAAAAAAATACTCATTTTTGTTGAAACCAATTCATACTATATGTATATTGTCGTTATAAATATATAATATTAGTTAAATTAAATGCAAAGGATCTTGATATGACACGAAAAGTAATTCCCTGGATAGTTACAGTATTTATATTCAGCAATATACTCCAAGCCGCAGACAGCAGCATCACAATAGAGGTTAACAAACCGGGGATCAAAGTCAGCCCCACCCTGTGGGGCATTTTCTTCGAGGACATAAACCTCTCTGCAGATGGAGGCATCTATGCCGAACTTGTACGGAATCGATCTTTCGAAGACACAGACAAACCTGAAAACTGGGCAACAGTCAGCAGCGGGATTGCAAGGATTGAGTTATCCATAGATTCAGAAATGCCTGTCAGTGCAAAAAACCCACATTCCCTCAAAGTTACCATAGCCAATCCGGGTTCAGGTCGGGCAGGCGTTGCTAATCGAGGATATTACGGAATGTCAGCAGTAAAGGGTGAGAAATACACTCTCTCCTTCTTCGCACGCGCGGCAGATGGTTTTAATGGACCATTGATAATAACTCTCGAAAGTAATGACAGCCTTGTGTACGCCAAAGAGAAAGTTTCGAAGCTCACCAGAGAATGGAAACAATATACCGTGACGCTGAAACCCTCAACTACCGACCCAAAAACAAGACTCGTTATAAGTACGGATAAGGCCGGAACATTCTGGCTGGACATGGTTTCACTCTTTCCTAATGACACATGGAAGAGACATGGTTTCCGCAAAGATCTATTCCAGATGCTTGTCGAACTGAAGCCTGCATTCATGCGTTTCCCCGGCGGTTGCTGGGTCGAAGGTGACACAATGAAAGTCGCTTATCGCTGGAAAGAAACCATCGGCGACATATCTGAACGCAGAACCCAGTATAACATCTGGGGCTATTACGCTACGCATGGCATCGGCTACCACGAATATCTCATGCTCTGCGAGGATCTTGGCGCTGAACCGCTGTTCTGTATAAATGTTGGAATGTCGCACAAGGAAAATGTTCCCATGAACGAGATGCAGGAGTATGTACAGGACGCACTTGACGCAATCGAATATGCCAATGGACCAGCCGACAGCAAGTGGGGCGCTGTCCGAGCTAAGACTGGTCATACAGCCCCATTTAATATGAAATACCTCGAAATTGGGAATGAAAATGGCGGTCCCGCTTATCACGAACGCTATGCCCTTTTCCACGATGCCATCAAGGCAAAATATCCTGACATTACACTCATTGCAAATGTCTGGCATGGCATACCAACCAACCGGCCACTGGAAATAGTGGACGAACACTACTATAATGATCCAGAGTTCTTTATTGTAAATGCAGGAAAATATGACACGTATGATCGCTCCAAGGCTAAAGTATTCGTAGGTGAATATGCTGTTACAAGAAATTCAGGAGAAGGTAGTTTGCGCGGCGCCATAGGGGAAGCTGCATTCATGACCGGCATGGAGCGTAATTCGGATGTTGTAGTCATGGCCGCATATGCCCCATTGTTCGTGCACGTAAATCACAGGAGATGGAACCCGGACCTCATCAACTTCGACAGTTCGAGAGTCTACGGCATACCATCCTACTATGTTCAGAAAATGTTCGCAGAAAACCGGGGTGACATCGTCCTTCCTGCCCACGTTAACTCCCCGATGGCAGAACAGGACGCCAAGGGCGGAATGATAGGCGTCGGAACCTGGGCAACTAAGGCTGAATTCAAAGATATTAAGGTTACCAGCGGCAATAAGACACTCTTCTCCTGTGATTTTGCCGATGGCACAAAAGGCTGGAAAATGCATGGTGGTGAATGGAATGCCGAGGGCGGCATTCTTCGACAGAACGCCATTGCCGAGAATATCCGCGCCGTTACCGGAGACAAAAAGTGGGAAAATTATACATACACACTCAAAGCCCGGAAGCTCGGTGGTGCCGAGGGATTCCTGATACTGTTCGGCCTTTCAGCTGACAATCAGAAATCGTGGTGGAATATCGGCGGATGGGGAAACAAGTATCATGGTCTTGAAATAGGCGGTACTGTTGGAGACCGCATGAAGGGCTCGATTGAAACCGGTCGCTGGTATGACATCAAGATCGAATTGAAAGGCCCCAGCATAAGGTGTTACCTCGACGGCAAGTTGATCCACGATGCAAAGGCTCCATCCATGGAGTCACTTTACGCATCATCCACCCTGTCAAGCGACGGAAACGAAGTAATACTGAAGGTCGTGAACACGGCCGCATCGGCACTTACAACCGACATCAGGATTGAAGGGGTCGGGAAGGTTTCAAAGAAAGCCAATCTGGCAGTATTGACATCCGGCGATCCAGCAGACGAGAATTCCATAGACCAGCCTAAGAAAGTGGCAACGATTGAGTCAACAATCGATTATGCCCGGGATAACTTCAAGCATACGTTCCCGGGCAACTCGGTCACAGTAATGCGTATTGGTGTTAAAAAATAGCCCCAAGAAAAGAACGAGGAGGCATCATGAAAACAAAACGTTTATTTCCTTCAATCCTGGCAATCTCAATTTGCGCATTTCACAATCTGCTCCTGGCAGATGGATTTGTAGACAACAGCAAGGTAAAAGCTCCTCTTTCGATATCAATTAAAGTAAAACCTTTCCAACTTGAACAGGTACGCCTTCTTGATGGCCCATTTAAATACAACATGCTCCGTAACAAGAAATATCTGCTTGAGCTTGACAGCGACCGTCTCCTCAATCAATTCAGAGTAACCTCCGGCTTGCCGACAACAACAGAACCTTACGGGGGTTGGGAATCTCCAAAGAGAGAACTCCGCGGACATTCCATGGGACATTACCTGACGGCTTTGTGCCTGATGTACGCAAGCACCGGCGATGCAGATCTCAAGAAAAGAGTCAGTTACCTGGTAGCTGAACTGGCAAAATGTCAGGAAGCAATGACATCACAGGGATTCAACAAAGGATTTCTCTCGGCGTATCCCGAGTCCTTTTTTGACCGCGTGGATTCCTGTAAGCCTGTCT
>MHBM01000091.1 GCA_001804885.1 Lentisphaerae bacterium RIFOXYA12_FULL_48_11 | reverse complement strand
TCCCTCGATAAAGGTCCGCATCTGTTTTTTGATGGCTGCAGGCATGGCGTTGAAAAGGAAATTCTGATTGTTTTGTTCGATCGCTATCATCATTCCCTGATATGCGAAGAAGCCTGCAAGGGCGGAGCCGAAACCGTAATTCAGAAGGAAGAATGAAAAAACACCGATGTACATCAGCGGCTGGATCAGGGCCATGTTGCGTACCCCGAGCCATGCGATCAGCCTGTTGAAGAGGAAAAGATTCACGACCAGAATGAATGCATTTGCTAGAGCGCCGAGTTTGCCAAAGAGCGAGGCAAGCTTCTGTGCGGAGGCGGCTTCTATGGCGCTGGTTCTGTCCTGCTCAGATAAAGTGGCGGTTGTGTCAGATTTCTGACTGTCGAGCTGGGCTGTTATTTTCGCCTTTGTTGTGTCTGAAAATACGTTCATGTACTGATATTCACAGATGAGCGTAATGGACAGGGTGATAAACATTACAAATGCCAGTGTCCTGACAAAACGTGACTGGCGGAGTGTGGTAGGTATCTGGCGGATCTCCGTTAAGAAACTGACAGGCGTCTCGTCTAGGGAGAAGTCTTCTTCAATTTTCGAACAGGACTTTCTGAGAGAAATCAGCAGCGGGGCTGTTAGGAGTGCCGTTGCTGACCAGACCAGGAAGAGATTCTGAACAGGGATATACTCAATAAGTAAAGTAACCAGACCACCACAAATCATGGCTCCAAATGCCGCACCGCCGCTGAACATGGCGAATAGTCTCTTAGCGTCCTGTATATCAAAGTAACAGTCCGTAAAATTCCAATAGAGAGTGTAAAGGGCAAAAAGCCACATATTTGCGTAAAGTTTTACTCCGCACAACACGACAAGACTTGTTGTTGTCCCGGCGGTATAGCCGGAAAAAAGGTAAAAAAGAAAGCAGCCTCCAGTAACGAGAATTCCCAGTGTAAGGTCAAAAACACGGTCGACACCGAAGCGAGAGAGGAGGTATGAGAAAACTGGAATATAGATCAGCATTACAACGGGCGTCAGCAGGTATATAAGGGGGAGCATTGTCGCGCCAGCCTTGGAAAGAAAGATTGCATCGACGGCACTCATGCCAATGGCAAGCCCACCGTGTAGCATTGCACCCAGTACAGCGAAAAGAAGCACTTTACGTTCTTCGCCCGGCTGTATTTTTAGAACATTATTAAGAAAACCTGCCATGATTTCGTACTCTCCATACACTTAAACATTGTCACGAGGATGCTTTCTTGTCAATGCAGATGCGGTTACTTCCACGTTGTTTGGATTGTTTCCCTTTTAAAATTATTACCGTTGCTGTATTGTTTGCGAACTTTTATGCATAAAAGAAAACAGCCAGGGTTGCGCGTTCTGCTTTATGTCGGACGGTTTCGACCTAAATCTAAACATGATTTTGGCGAGGATCTTGTAAGGCGAATTAGCAGGGGTCGGCATTCCATTGCTGGGCTCATTCTTTCCAAGGGAGATCCTCTGACGATTCGTATGAGAAATTCAGGTATCCCCGTGTTTAATCTGCTACCCATTCTCGATCAACCTTTATCGGAAATAAAGGCCTCTCTCCGCGACAGGAAATGTAAGGAAAATCTGTCTGCATGGCTTGGAAAACTGTCTGCGCTTAATCCTGATATAGGCGTGGTTTTCTACGGGGGCTGGTTGCCTCCAGAATTGTTCAGATTGCCTGTGCGTGGGTTTGTCAACTATCACCCGGCCCCTTTGCCTGATTTGCGCGGTGTTGAGCCGGATACCTTTGCCGTGCTTGAAGGAAGAAAGACGATGTGGGGTACGGTGCACAAAGTGTCCTCATCCTATGATGAGGGTTCCATTATCGGGCGAACCACGCAAATGAAGGTGGCACGGTATATGACTCCTGTTGTTGTTTGGCATACACTGACGGAGTACGGAATTAATGCTGTACTCCGTGCTCTTGACAGGATTTATAATGGTGGTGTAATTTTTGAAAAACAGGCTAAAGGGTCAGCTGGGCTTGCTGCAACCCGTAAGCGTGCTCGGTTTGAATCCGTAATTAAATGGAATTCTGATACTCCGGATATGATTCACCGGCGGCTTCTTGCTTTCTGTGGACAGGATATCAGCATTCGCCTCAAAGCTGATGTTGGTGGAAAACGTTATTGTGTGAGGGATTTGGAAATTCATCGTGGAAGATTCCCCGGCAGACCAGGCGACATTATCGGTTGGTACGGTGGTCGTGGAAAATACCTGAAGCAGCCCGTTGTCTGTGCAAAGGGCGGGGTTGTAGTTCTGGAGTTGGGGCGGTTAATTCGTTTGGGCGCAGAATCTTCTGAAGAACCGCTGTTCAACATCATTCCGTCTTGCAGGCGCAGACAGATTACTGATGTCAGGACCATTCGCCGAAGTATTTTTTTAGAATGAGTATTCCATGGACAGGCAGCCGATCAGCATGTCGGAATCTGATGAAGCTGCCGGAAGTGTTTCATCAGCGCCAGTCTGTATTTTGGAGTCCCATAGCCATGCGTACTTGATGGAAGGCGTAACGTAGAGTGCGCTGCCGAGTTGATATTTCAGGGCGAGACTTACGGCCCCGTCATTCATGCGATCCCCGTCAACTCCGAAAGAATAGATATTCCATTTGCTGCTGCCGAACCCGGAATAAAAGTCAGCTGCCAAGGCAAGTTTCTTGCTCAGTTCAAACTGGCGTGATAAGCCCGCTAATAAATAGTAACCTACATAATCATTAAAACTTCTGTATGCTTCAACTCGCGGTATGATCCAGTCATTCGGATATTTGGCGGTTAAAAACATTTCGTGGAGTTCCCAGTCTGCCTGAACGGTTGGGAGATAATCAATAATACCTACTGAGATCTCGGCGAAACTTACAGGTATAAGATAGGAAGCCGTAAGGTCTATCTCTGAGAAATCATGTTTTCCTGTGTATTTGTCATCAAGCGAGAAATTACCCCATGCGCTGACTGTGAATCCGCGATGTGTTATCGACATATAAGGCTGGACGACAGGTAGATCGTCAATAATCTGGCCGCGCCAGTTGTAGGCGGATACCACAGGCAGTTGGATATACGCAGAAGAAACCGGGGTGTCGTTGGCCTCCTGTGCAAATGTATTAGATAAAGCTGAGGTAAGTAAGATTATCAGAATCAAAGTATTTTTTTTCATTTTGTCCCCTAGAGTTGTTAATTCCTTAATTTAGCATTCCTCAGGGTTTCTGCAATACCGAAAATTTCTTTGTCTGTTTTTGTGCTGAAGGAGGGATTTTCGTCTTGTGTCTGTACTTTTTCCGAGGTAAACTTCGTAAGTTTTTAAAAGAATGAATATAAGTTAATGAATGTACTGGTTTGCATTAAAGGATGCTTGTGCTGAGTAATCTGGGATCAATATGAGTTCACTTGTCCTTCCTGGGGTGCTTGAATCTTTAACTGATGTAAGGAAATTTGTCCTTGATGCAGCTGCAGAGGCCGGGCTGACTTCAAGCCGTGCATACGGACTCAGTCTTGCGATTGACGAGATTGCGACCAACGTGATTGTTCATGGGTATTCGGAGCACGGTCTCTCTGGTAATATAAGTATTCGCAGGGAATTAACGGATGATGAATTGAGCCTTATCATTGAGGATACGGCCGTGGAGTTTGATGCGCGCACACTGGCAGTACCCCGGAAAGAGGACTTGGAAAAACCCCTGGAAGAGCGGGCTATAGGTGGGTTGGGTGTATTCCTTGCTTTTAAGAATATTGACGGTTTTGATTACCAAAGGGAAGGCAACGTTAATCGTAATATCTTCAAAATGAACAGACAGAAGAAATAAGCCCGGAAAGAAAAGTTAACCGGGATGGGTTGGCTGTCCGATTTTTGGAATCAATTGCTTGTGGGAGTGTTCTGCTATCCTGTAATAATCTTTTTGAAATGCTGAAATGGAATAAAGGAGTTGATTATGAAACTTGAGGGCAAAAAGATCGGAATACTGATTGAGAGTGACTTTTATGATCCGGAAATCTGGTATTACCAGCGCAGATTCGCGGAAGAAGGAATGGATCTTCATTTTCTTACCCGGTTGTGGGGTAACAAAAGTATTACGTTTAAGGGGCACGAGTATCAGGTTCCGTTTGAATGCAGCGAAAGTTTTGAAAACATGTCTGACGCGGATTTGGAATCGTATGTCTGTATTATTGTACCGTCCGGCATGGTGTCTGACAGATTACGCTATACTGAGGATGTGAATAAACTGCCGCCTGCGACACAATTCCTGAAAAGAGCTTTTGCAAAAAAGAGTATTTTGAAGGGGATAATTTGTCATGGAATGTGGCTGATTGCCCCGGCGACAGAGCTTGTGAAGGGGCGCCGTGTTGTTGTCCATAACAACCTGATAGGTGATGCAAAGGCCTACGGTGCCATTTATACTAACGAAGATGTGGTTGTTGACGGCGATCTGGTTACCGCGAGGTCCGGTGGTCACTGCCATCTTTTCGCAAAGAAGATCCTTGAAATGCTTCGTAGTCAGAATTGATTGTTTGAGCAGTTTGCTTATTGCCTGAACACCCATTGGATCATGGCGAGGGCTGGGCAAGGTTGTTTTTCCTGGGATTGTCACGAGGTGGGTGTTGACTGAAGGATTCTTCCGCATTCTAATTCTCTATATAATTCGTTGCCGTTTTTTGTGGTTATTACGTTAAAAACCTGCGGTCCAGTCCGTTATATTCATCGATGCGCCTGTCGCGCAGGAATGGCCAGGCACGGCGAACCGTTTCGCTTCGATCAAGATCAAGTTCAGCAATGAGCGTTTCTTCTTTGCTTGCGATTGCCCTTGCAATCAGTTCACCCTGAGGTCCGGCAACAAAGCTGCTGCCCCAGAAGTCAATCTTACTCTTACTGGCAGTTGCTCTTTCCGTGCCAGTTCTGTTTACGCTCAATACGTGCAAGCCGTTAGCTATTGCATGACTACGTTGAATGGTTGTCCATGCATCCATCTGGCGATCCTGTTCGTCAGGCTTATCGTGAGAGTTCCATCCGATAGCTGTCGGGTAGATGAGCATGTCTGCTCCGGCTAATGCCATGAGACGGGCGGCTTCCGGGTACCATTGATCCCAGCACACCATTACTCCCAGATTTCCAACAGATGTTTTTATCGGCTTGAATCCGAGATCACCGGGCGTGAAGTAGAACTTTTCGTAATAACCCGGATCATCCGGTATGTGCATTTTGCGGTACCGTCCGGCAATGGATCCGTCCTTGTCAAGGGCGACAGCGGTGTTGTGATAAAGCCCCGTTGCACGTTTTTCAAAGAGAGAACACACGAGTACAATTTTCAGTTTTCTGGCAAGGTGTCCATAAAGCCGGGTTGAAGGGCCTGGTATTGTCTCGGCGATATCAAAGCACTTAATGTTTTCTGTCTGGCAGAAGTATTGACTGTTGTGTAGTTCCGGGAGAATGACCAGTTTTGCGCCGGAATGCGCCGCATCATGTATGGCCTCTGAGTTGGCTGCTATGTTGGAGGCTGAATCGTGCGAGTACTGTTTCTGAATTAATGCAACTTTTAATTTTCTGGCATGTAATTTCATGGCTGATCTTTTGAAAGGAGCTTTTGCCGCCATCTCTGGAGAAACAATCTCTGATTAGATACATGGACGGTGATTTTATTGGCTGATTGCATATCGATTTTGCTCGTTTAATCGGCGGTTCTTTTTCTTTTTCATTTCTCAAATACTGAGGATGGAATCTGCATTGTTATGCAGTGCAGCGAGCCGTGGTTTCGGATCAGGGTCCTGCAGTCTATTCCATCAACCTTGTATCCGGGAAAAGCTCTGCGAATAATTCTGAGTGCTTTTTGATCGTTTTTATCTTTGTATACGGGGACAAGTACTGCGCCATTGATTATTAGGAAATTTGCGTACGTAGCCGGCATACGGTTATCCTTGCTGTCGTATTTGGCTGCAGGCCAGGGCAGTGGGAATAGCTTGTACCTGCTGCCGGATAATGTCCGCAACGCCTTGAGTTCTGCTTCCATCATTTTTAACTCGGTATAGTGACGGTCTTTTTTGTCACTACAAGAGACGTAAACGATCGCATTGTTAGGGGCGAAACGGGCAAGGGTGTCCACGTGAGCGTCTGTATCATCACCTTCCAGTTGGCCGTGGTTCAGCCACAGGATTTGCTTTGCGCCAAGAGCAGTTCTTAAATGTTTTTCAATTGCAGATTTGGAAATAGGCAGGTTCCTGTTGGGGTTGAGCAGGCATGTCGAGGTCGTCAGGATTGTTCCCTTTCCATCGCTGTCGATGCTCCCTCCTTCAAGGACTATGCGTTCGTGCCGGATTGGGGTATCTCCGAAAACACCTGCTTTTTGAAGTCGCTCAATGGCGAGGTTGTCTTTTGCCGAAGGATATTTCCGTCCCCAGCCGTTGAATCTGAATTTTACAAGGACGGGTGAACCTGATTTGAGTACCGTTATGGGTCCGTAATCCCGTGTCCATATGTCGTTAGTATTGACGTCCACCAGTACGACACGGTTAAGATCTACCCCTGCTTTCTTGAGTTTTTTCCATGTGTATTTTGTGTCGCTGGCTATGAAGATTAGATGTGCATGTCTGCTTATTGCAGAAGCGACCGCCAGTACTACCTGTTCAGCCTGATCGATGTAGGATGCCCATAGGGTGTGTGGATGTGGCCAAGCGAGAAGAACTGCTCCTTGCTTCTCCCATTCAGCGGGTAATCTGGTTTGACTGTTTGTTCTCGGCTTCATATACCCGGCAAAGTCTCCACGAAATAAGAAATGAGTCAATATCTAAAGAATGTTCTGCTGTAACTCCGACTCTAAAGGTGTCGAACAGGAGGATTAAAATAACCATGTCGGATTTTCGGAAATTGCTTCCTGATTTGTGATATAAGTACGTCTAGTCCAATGGGAGTTGCGCTTGTTCCTGTGCATGCCTGTTCTGTGGTATTTATATACCACTCTGGATCGATGTTAAGGTTGCGCCATTGAATCATGTGCGGCTTATACTTATGAATCAGTTTCTTAAAGGATGTAACTTCTGTTATGTCATCTGTTGTGCCAGGGAAAGTAAGGTAATTAACTGAAATCCAAAGACCAGCTTTTTGTGCTACACTGAATGTTCTCAAAACATCATCAAATGAATAATTCCTGCAGCGGTAGTAGGCCGAATAGAGGTCATGTTGTGAACTATTCAGGGAAATGCGTATGCTATCCAGTCCCGCATGCGCGAGTCTTTTTACGATCTCCGGGAAACTTCCGTTTGTGTTGATATGAATGGTGCCGCGTTTTGTTTTTCTGCGTATTTCGCGAATGGCTGATTCAATAAGTTCGCCTCTGAGTAGCGGCTCCCCTTCACAGCCCTGACCGAAGCTTATCATGGCTCTTGGCGCTTTCTCCAGGTGTGGAACGGCAATCTCTACGATTTCGTCAACGGTCGGGATAAAGTCAATTCGTTCCTGGGATGCCTGCACTGATCCGGATTTCTGCTTAGATATACATCCCTTGCAGGCTGCGTTGCAAGCGTTCGAAACTGCGATTGGGGCCTCCCACCTCTTAAGGAAAAGATTTGCTGCATTTGGGCAGCCATATTTTCTTACACAATTCAGGCCATGGTGCGAGACCAGACGGTTTTTGGGATGTTTTCGAAGCCAGCGGTTGATTTCCATGTTTACCTTTTTCATGTCAAAGCATGCAGGATCATGTTTGGGGTCGTGATCTATCCTGATGGCCGGGACATGAAATTTACCCTTATACCAACAGATGGCGCAGTAACAGAATAGAGGCAACGGAGGCGCATTCTTTTCTGATTTGTAGGCTGCCAGCGAGAGGGCTACATACCCCGGTGGCAGGAAAGCGGCAACAGCGGAATATTTTTTTCCTGATTCTTGCATTCCTGCATTGCCGAACCCAATTGCGCGGCGATGAGGGAGAAGGTAGAGCGTGCTTCCTTCTGGTAGAGGAATCAGCAGTCCGGGGGCTATAGGAATAATCAAGCGTCCACTTCTGCCTGCTGCCTTTATTTCAGGCCAATCAATTATGTGGCCTGATTGATCGGCAACAACTGTTGTTGGTAATGCGTTCATACAAAATAAGAATATAGGGAAAACCCGGAACTTGAAATCTGAAATTTGCAGCCTTTGTATGCTTTTAAATGTTTCCAGGTTGGGGAATTAACCTGTAAATTACCACATTACAGCACCGCTCTCGTCGAGAGACCACAGGCTGGCTGTGGTTCCTGGATGGTGTTTGCATTCTGCAATGAACAGACCGTTTTCCTTGCTCAGTATAATGCAGTCGATTATGCCATAACCGGTATCAATGTTGTGAAAGACTGCACATGATTCACGCAATCCTGCTGTAATGTTGTCAGTTTTCAGATTTTCCTGCTGGTTGGGACTGTAAGATTCTGATGATTTCCATCCAGCTGTTTCTGTGATTACTCAGAACAGCAACGCAAAGAATAAAAGGCCGGTAATTTCGTGAGCAGGTTGAATGTCGAATGCAATAAAAAGAAATACCAGGAGTGCTGTTATTGCCAAAAGAATCTTGAGAGTCGTGCTTGTTCTTCTATTTTTTGCACTTGTTCGCCCAGGTTTTGCTCCGTTGGTCATTTGCTCGGTCACCTTCCTGTTAAGGAACGTTCAGGTCCAGAGCTGGAAGGTAGACGGTAAAAGTACTTCCTTTGCCAACAATTGATTCCACGGTGATGTGACCTGACAATTCCTTGACGATCAGGCTTACAAGTGAGAGCCCCAATCCTGTTCCGTCAGGCTTGGTCGTGAAAAATGGCTCGAAAATATGATCAATCTGCGGACGTGGTATTCCGTGTCCTGAATCCTTGATGGAGATTCTAATGTATTTTCCAGATTTGAGGTCCAGGCGGCGTGTCTCTTCTTTTGACAGATTGTCTGCCGTTACCATTACATGTGACCCGTTGTTCGGGTTTGTAGCGTGGCGGGCATTGATTACCAGGTTGCTGACAATCTGGAACACCTGGTCTGAATTAATTTGAACAGGCATAAGATCTTCAGAAATTTCAACCTTTGATTTAATTTGTGACCCAATCAGTGAAAAATGAACCGCTTCGGTTATAATTGCGCCTATAGCTGTTGGGCGGGTTTCTGGTTTCTGACCTTTACTTAATTTTAAGAGTTGGTGTGTTAGTCCGTATCCCCGGGATATTACCGAGAGCAGGGATGTCATTGTTTCGTGTGTGTCGTATGTTACGGACAGTTCTTCGAGCTTTTTCTTCAGTAGACAAACTTCTGAGTTTACGCACATTAAGATGTTATTAAGGTCGTGAACAATTCCACCTGCAGCCTGCGCTACGGTTTCGAGTCTTTGAAGTTTAATTAAATCACTTCCGATATATGAAGTTGCGGTGTTGGTCGGAAATGAAAGCAATACAGCTGAAATATTGCCTGAATCATTGAATACCGGTTCGGCGTTCTCCTTGATACTGCCGATACTGCGCCGGATGGAAATGGGATGTTTTTCCGGTTTTGTTTTTATCTGCGCGAGAGGACATTGATGCACATCTTCCTTTGTACAATTTAATACCTCTCGGCACGATCGTCCGATAATTGAGCCAGTGTCTCTTTTTAGAAAATCTGAGAACGCGATATTATAAGATTGAATTCTGCCATCAGGTTCCAGTATGCACACTGGCGTGCTGCAGCTTTTCTGTTTATTGGATGTTTCTGTTATATTACTATGCATTATCAAAACTTTGATTTTTGCAGTTTATCTGCTGAAAAACAGTTCAACTATGCAACGGGAAGCCTTGTTATGTCAGCGTAGATACAATACTTACATACTACGTATATAATAATAAGTATTATGTGTCAGGTTAGGTTTTGTAAATGGCTGGATAGATTGATGGCGCGAGTGCTTATTCGCAGCTTTTTGCGTATACGATTTCTGTGGGTCTCTACTGTTCGCAGTGATACGCGAAGCAGTCTGGCAATTTCCTTGCTGGAGAGTCCGCTTTTGATCATGTTGCAGATTTCCATTTCTCGTGGCGAGAGACTGGTTGGACCACTGGAAAGTTTTATTCCGAAAGAGGAAAAGATTTCCTTGATGTTGGACTCCAGGATATCGATATAACGTGTGTCTGGTGACTCCATTTTTCCTCGGATCTTCTTCAGTGCCGGCAGAACAAGTCTTTCAATGTTGGTACTTGCCTGTTTCTTGAATTGCAGTTTTTCGGTTTCTATCTGGGTAAGGATTTCCTTTAAAGCTGTATTTTTATGCTGCAGTTCCTTCTTCTGTTCGCGAAGCAGTATGCTGCTCTTGTTGAGTTCGTCCTGGACTTTTTTAATTGCAGAAATATCAGTAACTGTCCCCAGTATTGCCGGCCTGTTCCGGTAGCGAATCAGTTTGGTGGCTATGTAGGAAGAGAATCTTTCGCCCTGCTTGGTTATTATTTCATATTCATATGCAGGTGCTTCCTCGCCTCTCATGTGCTTT
The DNA here is from genome assembly GCA_001804885.1 of Lentisphaerae bacterium RIFOXYA12_FULL_48_11. Lineage (GTDB taxonomy): Bacteria > Verrucomicrobiota > Kiritimatiellia > UBA8416 > YA12-FULL-48-11 > YA12-FULL-48-11. The sequence continues at coordinate 3,844 of MHBM01000091.1, read as the reverse complement.
GCCCAGGCTTTTTCAATTACGGGATGATATTCTCGGGCGATCAGGCGCATGAAGTTGAATTCCGGTGAATAAAATTCTTTGCGCGAATACCCCATTGTTGTTTCGCAAATATGGTTCACGTAGACAATCCTACGATCCTGGTTGATGAATATCATGTTTGGGGATTGATCTGCGAGAATTCTGAACATTTCTTCGGATTCTCTTAAGGCTTCTTCGGTATTATTTCTTGTGGTAATGTCTTCGAACATGACGAATATTTTGTTCTCAACGGGTACACCGAAAATAAGCATGATTTTAACGGTGCCATCCTTGCAGGTTACCCTGTATTCGCCACTCTCGATTTCATGTTTTTCGATTATGGCTTTCTCCACCAGGCCAGCCCAGGTGGTGATGACTTTTCTGCGGTATTTTTCATCAGGATAAGCCTTTATCCACCATTGATCCATGGTAGGGATGTCCTCGGACTGGTAACCGAATATTTGAATCGCTTTCCTGTTGATGTACTCTATAACGCCGCTCATGCTTACTATAGCCATTGAAACGGGTGCCTGTTCGAGGATTACTCGGGACCTCTGTTCGTTATTCCTGATCTTTTCTTCAGCTTCCTTCCTGTCAGTGATGTTGTGCACATTGACAAGCCGGTATCCGTTGGCCATATGAGAGAGTGTGAACCTGTACCATTGTTGTTTGCCTTCTTTTGTTGTTATTTGGAACTCACGTGGTGGCGGGTTCTCAAGGGCAATATACTTTTGCCAGACCAACATATTCTCTTTTGGTTCGCCGGAGTCCGGAAACAGGGTTTCGAGTGTTTTTTCCTGGGTTATGGTCTCTTTCGGGTCAAAGCCATGCATTCTTTTCAGTGCGGGGTTGGCATAGACCGCCTCGTTCCTGTTGTCGATCACAAGAAATCCTTCGCTGGATTTATCAATGATTTCGACGGCAATCTCTTGCAATATATCGTTTGATTTACTGGACATTCAGTTTCCTGTGAATGATTGAATGATAATCATATAGCACATGGTTTGCAGAATGATCAAGAAGTAATCAAGGTTGAGAGGAATCTCGTGGTAACGAAGCGTAATGAAAACAGGAGATGGATGTTTTTGATTCTCCACGCTCCAATGTGAAGTTATTTTCCGGCCTTGGCCTTGTTCAGGTGTTCCTTTATCTTTTCAATTTTTGGCTGAACTACGGCTTTGCAGTAGGGAAGTTGCTGGTTGTTGTTGTAATAATCCTGATGGTAATCTTCAGCCTTGAAAAACTCGGCAGCAGGTGTGATTTCCGTGACTATTTTTCTCGCCATGGTTTTCTGAAGTTCATCGCGCGATTTCTCTGCAGCGGCTTTCTGCTCCGGCGAGTGGTAAAAGATTGCCGAGCGGTATTGTGTTCCTGTATCGGCGCCCTGGCGGTTCAGCGAGGTGGGGTCGTGTATTTTCCAGAAGATATCGAGAATCTTGTCGTATGAGATACTTGTTGGGTCGAATTTAACCTGGGAAACCTCCGCATGGCCGCTGTTGCCCGCGCACACTTCCTTGTAAGTAGGGTTCCTGGTTTCGCCGCCCATGTAACCTACTTCCACTGATTTCACTCCTTCGAGCATCCTGAATGCGGCATCCGAGCACCAGAAACAGCCGGATCCGAAAGTTGCCGTCTCGATTTTGCTGGAGGAGGCAATTGTCTTGAAGGCCAGGGATACGGAATTGATGCAGTAACGCAGGCCTGTTGGTTGAGGGCCATCATTGAATACATGGCCAAGATGTCCGTCACAGCGGCTGCACAGCACTTCCGTGCGCACCATTCCGTGGCTGGTATCCCTTTTTTCCGTGATGCAATTCTTGTCAACCGGTTCAAAGAAGCTTGGCCAGCCGGTACCGGATTCGAATTTCTTTGAGGACCGGAACACCTCGTTCCCGCACCCTGCACAGATGTAAACACCGTTATCTTTGTACTTGTAGTATTCCCCGGTAAACGCACATTCGGTTCCGCCTGTACGCAGAACACGGTATTGTTCGGGAGTGAGTGTTTTTTTCCATTCAGCATCTGTCCTGATAATCTTGTTTTTCATGGTGGTGGTTTCTTCTTTCTGGGCAGTTACCTGTCCTGTCGTGTTTAAGCATGAGGTGATGCAAACCATGGCTGCGATGGCTGCTGTTGTTGACAAGGTCGACAATAATTGTGGAAAGGCTGGAAGGAAAGAAGTTTGTTTTGTTGTTAATTTCATTTTCATTTTGTGCCCGGTTGCTTGTATAAGTTGTCCTGCGGATTCAATGAAGAACTTTTGTAAGGTAATGTCTTTCGGGTGAAATGTCCAATCGATTGTGAAAAAGATGAATAACGGGTGTGTTGTAGAAGCTCTGAATCTTTATAAGAAATACGCTGAAACCGTAGCTGTTGATGGTATTTCTTTCATGGTGAACCGTGGCGAGATTTTCGGGATACTAGGCCCGAATGGCGCAGGCAAGACGACCACCATAAAGATGTTGTATGGGTTCTCCCCGATGACTTCCGGCACCCTGAAAATCTTTGATCTGGATATCCGGACGGATTGGCGTGATATACGTTCGAGGACTGGCATCTGCCACCAGGATAACAATCTCGACCCGGACCTTACAGTTAAGGAGAATCTGCATGTGTTTGCGGGGTATTTTGCCCTGCCGCGCAGGGATGCGGCTGAACGGTCGGAACGCCTGTTGAAATTTATCGGTTTGGAACAGCGTGGAGATTCAAAACCACCTGAACTTTCGGGCGGTATGATGCGAAGGCTTATACTTGCCCGCGCCCTGCTGAATGATCCTGAACTTCTGGTGCTTGATGAGCCAACGACCGGCCTCGATCCACAGTCTCGTCACCTTGTCTGGGAGCGGATCGGCGAGTTGAAGAAGAAAGGTCTGACGGTCCTGCTCACAACGCATTACATGGAAGAGGCGGCGCGGCTCTGTGACAGGTTGATCATAATAGACCATGGTCACATTATTGCGGAAGGAAGGCCTGCGGAACTCGTAAAAGAACATGTCGGACATGAAGTGATAGAGTGCAGCCCTGTATGCGAGGAGCTCTTGACGTTCATCAAGCAGCGTGGTCTTGAATACGAGATGTCTGGTGAACGTCTTTTGATTTACCGGAGGGAAGGGGATGAACAGCTGTTTCATGAGATCAGTCATAATTATTGCAGAGAAGACTGTATGCTTCGTACGGCGACGCTGGAGGATGTCTTTCTGCGGTTGACAGGGAGGCAGTTGAGGGAGTGAATAAAGGAGACATAACTGCGCGTTTTTGGGCGGTCTGGTACAGAAACTGGGTTGTATACCTTCGCACATGGCAGGTAAGCTTTCTGCCTCCTATTCTTGAGCCGATACTTTATGTAGCGGCGTTCGGGGTGGGATTCAGGGTTTTGGTGCCGCAGATACAGTTTCATGGTCAAGACATGTCCTACGTTCAGTTTATAGCGCCTGCTCTTGTGGCGGTGTCGGTTATGAACAGCTCTTTCTTTGAGACCACGTATTCCTCGTTTGTAAGGATGTATTACCAGAAAACGTTTGACGCTATAATGGCGGCGCCTGTTTCTGTGCATGAGGTTATTACAGGTGAAATTGTGTGGGGTGCCACGCGATCGGTTATGACGTCAATGGTTATGATCGTGGTGCTAAGCTGTTTTGGGCTCATCCCGTGGCCTGAGGCGTTCTGGTTGTTGCCTGTCGCGATACTGGGCGGATTTGCATTCTCATCGATTGGGATGATGTTTACCGGAGTTATTCCGAATATTGATTTATTCAACTTGCCCGTATTTCTTTTTATCACGCCGATGTTTTTATTTAGTGGAACGTTCTTTTCAGTGGATACGTTG
>MHBM01000090.1:14458-14673 GCA_001804885.1 Lentisphaerae bacterium RIFOXYA12_FULL_48_11 | reverse complement strand
ACAGTCTTTCGGCTTCCTTCAGCCGCTCCACTCCTTGGTATTCCGCAGCCAACCTCATCATGAGCCGAACCGTATCGGGATGGTTGAGCCCAGGTGACTCCCTGCTCTCTTCAAGGTGGGCTTCAAGGGTGAGAAGCTCCTGATCGCTCTCCGAAGCGGAAGAAGGCGTTTGCGGATTGGGTGGACGGACGGCCATGAGAAAGGTCCTTTATCGT
>MHBM01000090.1:14248-14412 GCA_001804885.1 Lentisphaerae bacterium RIFOXYA12_FULL_48_11 | reverse complement strand
ACAGTAGCAGATTCGGGCCGTTTTGGCTATCCGTCGGTACTCGAAAGCAGGCTTTTCGCAACCCTCCTCGACCAGGTTCTTTCGCGGATCGCCAGCAGTTTTTCAAGGACCTCATGGGGGGTCGCTTGCAAGGCTTCGATCCATCCTCGCGCGAGGAGGTGCTC
>MHBM01000090.1:8464-14220 GCA_001804885.1 Lentisphaerae bacterium RIFOXYA12_FULL_48_11 | reverse complement strand
CCCAAGGCCTGGCCGACCGGTTCGGTAAAAGGCTTGAAGGCGCGTGGCAACTTCGCCGTGGATATTGAGTGGAAGGATGGCAAGGTTACGTCTTACAGCATACGGTCCCCGAATCCGCGCGAGGTCAAGGTCCGCGTTAACGGTGAAGAGAAAACCGTTAAGGCCGAACTGGAATAGTGAGTGAGGCTGCAGCATAAGGGCTTCCTGGGTAGGGGCAGGGGGGCGACGCGCCATGCAACATGGCGATTCAGATTCGTAGATCATGCAATGGCTTTTTCGGCTGTGGACAGCCGACCCTACAGGGTGGTAGAAGCGTTGCTTTTTGTAGTGTAGGCTTGTCCACAGCGTATTCCGAATGCCGTGTTGATTCTGATCACGGTAGCTTGTTCTTTGTTGGACAGACAAGTGGCTGCGCAGGAGGCAGCTTTTGAGCGAGAAGGTGGGTTTACGGAACGGCTTTACAAGGCCAGGAAGAACGTTTGGACTATTCATTGACACCCCATTCCTTTTGACATTCCTGCCGCATCAGTTCTAATATGTCTCCCAAGACGGGAGGCTGTAGTAATGACCCGATTCCTTGCATTTGCATTCCTTATAAGTTGTTTGTTCTCATGTCTGGCGGCGGAACCACTCTCGGGCTCCAAGGCCGCCCTTGTTGTTTCGCCTGAAAAGGGATGGCCGCAGTGGAGGGGTCCGAGGCGTGACAATATCTGTGATGAAACCGGGCTGCTTCAACAGTGGCTAGGGACAGGTCCGAAGTTGATCTGGAGGATTTCAGGTATTGGCCGAGGATACTCATCGCCAATTGTGACAGGTGGTCGCATCTATATTGCAGGGGATGTCGGCGCGGATCTGCGTATTTTTGCATTGGATCTTGATGGTAAACAGGTCTGGAAGACAAAAAACGGACAGGCCTGGAAAGGCCCCAGTCCGGGAGCGAGGGCAAGTTGTACTTTCAGTAGCGGATATGTCTATCAAATGAATGCGCATGGCCGCGTGGTATGCCTGGAGGTAGAGACAGGAAAAGAAATCTGGGCTGTTAATATCCTGGAGCGTTTTGAGGGAAAGAACATTACCTGGGCTTTAAGCGAAAATCTGCTCGTGGATGGTAATAATGTGATCGTTACAGCGGGCGGCGCCAAGGGAGTAATGGTGGCGCTGGACAAGAAAACCGGTGCCACAGTCTGGACAAGCGCACCCATAAAGTTGGGCAAATCTGATAATCCGGCTCATGTACGTGTACCCGAACCGGAAGGCGAAATTGATGGTGCCGGTTATGCCTCGCCTGTTTTGTTCACGTATGGCGGCAGGAGGCATGTGGTGAACTGTTCGAACCGCCATATCTTTGGTGTTGATGCCGATTCGGGTGAGCTGCTTTGGACGCGTCCCATGCTCACACGTTACAAGGTCCTGGCAAACACGCCGGTCCTGGTGGACGATGCCGTGTTCTTTGCGGCGCCGGACCAGATGGCTGATGGTGGAGGTTTATACAGGATTCTCATAAAAGACCGGTCAGTGAACGTAGAAAAACTGTGGACTGCGCCTATTGATACATGTCACGGCGGGTTCGTTTATCGCGACGGCATGATCTATGGATCATGGTATCGCCAGCCCCGGCTGTGGGGTTGTATTGATGCAAAGACAGGAGAGGTGAAATACCAGCTCAAAGATCTCGCGATGGGCGATGTGCTGTATGCCGATGGCCGTTTGTATTGCCTGAGTCAGCAGGGTGAGATGGCTCTTTTGAAACCGACGCAAACAGGATTTGAATATACAGGCCGTTTCCGTCTCATTGAAGAACGTGCAAGCGATGTCTGGACTTATCCCGTTATTCTTGATGGACGGCTTTATCTGCGCCATCACGATAATTTCTTTTGTTATGATATCAGGGCGAAGTGAAAATGTAGCCACGGCGTTATGTCGCCGTGGTAATACGCCCCGACATAGCGGGACGACTACAATAGGGAAATACAACCTTCTTGACTTTAAAGGTCTAAAATCATAATCGCAGGACCAATATAAAGGAGATGCCATGCAGAAAATTAAAGCGTTTGTTGCAGTATTGATGTTTCTCACGTTTGTCATGTCCGGGTTTGCTGCTGATGAGGCAAAAAAGGCCGAGGGGGATTGGATCTCTCTATTCAATGGCAAGGATTTGACCGGCTGGATTCCGAAGGTCAAGGGGTATCCTGCCGGCGAGAATTTCGGCAATACGTTCCACGTTGAGGATGGTGTAATAAAGGTCCGTTATGACCAGTACGGCGGGAAGTTCAACAACAGGTTCGGCCATCTCTTTTACAACAAGCCTTTTTCTAACTATATAATCCGGGTTGAGTATCGTTTTGTTGATGAACAGCTTCCCGACGGACCGGGCTGGGCGTTCCGGAACAGCGGCATAATGATCCATGGGCAGTCCGTCGAAAGCATGGGCAATGATCAGGATTTTCCGGCTTCCATCGAAGTGCAGCTGTTGGGTGGCAAAGGGACGGGCAATCGCACCACAGGGAATCTCTGTTCGCCGGGAACACACGTGGTGGTTGATGGTAAACTCTATACACCGCATGGACTCAGCTCCAAATCGAAAACTTATCACGGTGACCAATGGGTTACCATTGAGGTCGAAGCAAAAGGTAACAAGATTACCCACCGCATCGATGGCGAAGAAATCCTGTCATACACTGACCCGCAGCTTGACCAGAATGACGGCAGTGCCAAGAAGCTGATTGCGGCTGGTTTGCCCATAATGCTTACGGGTGGAAGTATTTCCCTGCAATCGGAAAGTCATCCCTGCGAATTCCGCAAGGTGGAGATCAAGAAGCTGGCAGATTGATTGGTTAAATAATAAAACAAAGGAGAATGGAATCATGGCAACAATAGAAAACTTACAGGCGGCGTTTGCGGGAGAGAGTCAGGCTAACAGGAAATACCTGGCATTTGCGAAAAAGGCTGAAGCGGACAAGATGCCGCAGGTGGCAAAGCTGTTCCGTGCGGCTGCCGGTGCTGAAACTATCCACGCTCATGCGCATCTGAGGGCCATGGGTGGAGTAAAATCCACGGCGGAAAATCTTAAAGCAGCTGTGGAAGGTGAAGGTTACGAGTTCCAGACAATGTACCCTCAGTTCATCAAGGAGTCGGATTCTGAGAACAACCAGGCCGCCGGTATCTCCTTCAGGAATGCCATGGCCGTGGAGCAGGTTCATCACGGGCTTTACCAGGAGGCTTTAGCCGCGGTGGAACAGGGAAAGGATCTTCCTTCTGCCACGATCTATCTTTGTACGATATGCGGTAATACGGTGGTTGGCAACGCTCCTGACAAATGTCCTGTCTGTGGGGCTTCGCAAGCGAAGTTCTCTGCAGTGAAATAGAAGGTTGCGCACTGTGGAAGATGTCAGGTGTCGTACCTGGGTATGTGTTGGTCGACCTTAATCCGGGCGCTAACGGTGAAGTTCGAAATCCTGATTGTCTGTAAACTTGAGGGGAGGTTGTTTGCATGAGAATTCATTCAGTCATATTGTTCAACTTGGCGTTGTTTTCCTCCTTCCTTTTTGCGGCCACTGAGCCGAAGGTGAGTAACCGTACGGCTAATCCTGACGAATGGGGGTATCGTCCGGCTGACGGAACGACAGTACGGATGAACCCGCCGTCCTTTACGTGGGTTCACGAAAAGGAAGCTGTTTCTTACTCTGTCCAGTGGGCGCAGAAATCTGATTTCAGCGATGCTGTAACCGTTACCAATATTCCATGGCCTGTTTACACCCATCACTCCATCCTTCCAGTCGGCTCGCATTCCTGGCGGTACAAATTCACAACTAGGGACGGCAAGGCTTCAGATTGGAGTATTGCACGGCGTTTCACGGTTCAGCCGGGTACCACTGAGTTTCCCATGCCCACTGTTACGCAGCAGCGCGAGCGTGTTCCAAAACAGCACCCCAGGCTTTTCATGCGGCCTGAAGACCTTCCGCGCCTGCGTGAGCTGGCCAAAGGGAAGGAACAAAAATCATTTAAGAAACTGTGTGACGAGGCGGACAAGATAATCAAGGCTGGACCGACTCCTGAACCGACGGAGCGGGGTTCTGCACGTGACAAGGAAAACGATGCGGCAGTAAAATTCTGGTGGCCCAATCGCGCGCAGACGGAGAAAGCATGTAAAGAAGCTGAAGTTCTGGCTTTTGTATACCTGATATTGCAGGACAAAAAATACGGAGAGGCAGCCAGGAAATGGGTGCTGCACCTTGCCTCATGGGATCCTGACGGACCTACGAACTTTAAGCTGAACTGCGAGGCTGGCAAGGTGATGCTCTACAGGCCGGCACGGGCATATGACTGGGCGTGGGACATGTTTACGCTCGAAGAACGGAAGAAAATCCAGACCGTAACCCAGCGAAGGGTCAAGGATGCCTGGGAGAGTGGTGAGATTTCACGCGGGGTTGGCCACTTGAACAAGCCGTATAACAGCCATGGCAACCGTATATGGCACAAGATCGCGGAGGCAGGTATTGCGTTTCTTGACGAAATACCCGAGGCGACAACATGGTTTGATTATGCAGTTAATAAATTTTATGCCTGTTATCCTGTCTGGTCGGATGATGATGGCGGCTGGCACGAGGGAGTCAGTTACTGGAGCGGCTACATGAGCAAGGCCGTGTGGTGGATGCAGGTTTCAAAGTCGGCCCTGGGAATTGATGGCTATAAGAAACCTTTTTTTTCACAGGTTGGCGATTATCCTCTTTATATTGCCCCGCCGGGATCGCCTAATTCCGGTTTCGGTGACCTGGCATATCGCCCGCCGTCAGGCGGAATAGGCGGCTTCATGGAATACCACCTCAGGGCAGGTGGTAATCAATCTGGCAACAGTCGCGCGGGTTATTGGCGCTGGTGGACCGAGCAGTGGAAAATGAAGGGGGAGGGCGGATGGCTGGGATTCCTTTATGATGCCAACTTGCCGGAAATGTCCGCGGCGAAGGCGCCTTCAGACCTGCCGCAATCAAGAATATTTCACGGTATCGGGATCGCAAGTCTTCACACGACGTTGTTGAATGCGGCTGACGATGTGCATTTCCTGATGAAAGCATCTCCATTTGGCTCGCAGAGTCACGGGCATAATCCCCAGAATTCTTTCCAGCTCAATGCATACGGAGAGTCCCTGCTGACGACCTGCGTCTATCGTGACCTGCACGGAAGCAAGTTCCACTACCAGTGGGTACACAGCACCGTTGCCCAGAACGGCATTCTTGTGAACGGCGAAGGGCAGGAGAAACACAAGGCCGCCGCCAGAGGGCTGATTACATCCGAACAGCTCACACCACAATTTGACTATATCTGCGGGGATGCGGTTGGGGCGTACAGCAACAGGTTGACGCGTGCGCTCAGGCATGTGGCGTTCGTAAAGGGCGATCGGCCTTTTATTGTCCTTTATGATGATCTGACAGCAAGGGAACCGAGTACATTCCAGTTCATGCTGCATGCTTTGAAACCTTTTACAATTGATGAAAAGACCGCGCAACTTTCCGTTGAGCAGCCAAAAGCGGGTGTTGTAATTAAATACCTTGCGGCCAGGCCGCTCTCATTCCGTCAGTGGGATGGTTATGATCCAAAGCCGAAGAAGGAATTTCCGAACCAGTGGCATGTTGAGGCCGGTACAAAAGAAAAGGCGAACGAGATTGGAATGATAACGGTGCTTGTACCTTACCGTTCAGGCCAGCCGGTATCATGTGAGACAAAACGCATTGAAAGTGAGTCTGCGGTTGGTATTGAGA
>MHBM01000090.1:0-8397 GCA_001804885.1 Lentisphaerae bacterium RIFOXYA12_FULL_48_11 | reverse complement strand
TCTCAACGGGTTGGATGTGAAGGGCCCAGTGATCATTAAATAGAAAGCTGCAGGTGAAAGAGAAATGCAACGAAGAATCATTACAATCATGTTACTTGTTTCTGTCATGGCTGTGCTGGCGGTGGATGGTTTTGCAGCCCCGAAAATGTATTGGGCTGACTCGACACGAACAGGTGTTCCTTATGCAAAGGATCCGAGTGTGATCAAGTTTAATGGACGTTACCTCATGTATTTTTCGTTGCCACCGGCAAAGGACAAGAACATACCTGCCGGCTGGGCTGTAGGAATCGCCGAGAGCAGGGATCTCGTTGAATGGAAAAGAATTGCTGAACTGTTGCCGGAGCAGGAATGTGACAAAAAGGGTTTGGCTGCGCCTGCGGCACGGGTTTTTGACGGTAAGGTCCACCTGTTTTACCAGACATATGGTAATGGTCCAAAGGATGCCATCTGTCATGCAGTTTCAGATGACGGCATCAAGTTCAAGCGCGATGCCAGTAACCCGGTGTTTCATCCTTCCGGTGACTGGACGGCAGGGCGTGCGATAGACGCCGAAGTAATAGAATTTGGCGGTAAGGTTCTGCTTTTCTGTGCAACGCGTGACCCGCAGATGAAAATCCAGATGATTGCCGTTGCCGCAGCGGATAGAGAATCTGATTTCGGGCGCGAGTCTTGGAATCAGCTGTACGATGGTTCAATTCTCAAGCCTGAACTGTCGTGGGAAACGAAATGTATTGAGGCGCCGTCCGCAATCGTCCGTGACGGCAAACTTTATCTTTTCTATGCTGGTGGCTATAACAATGAACCCCAGCAGATAGGCTGCGCTTCGAGTACTGACGGTGTAATCTGGAAACGTTTATTTAATGAACCGCTGCTTCCGAACGGGAGACCGGGTGAATGGAATTCGTCTGAATCGGGGCACCCCGGCGTGTTTGTCGACGATGATGGACAGACGTACCTGTTTTACCAGGGTAACAATGACAAAGGTAAAACCTGGTATCTGTCACGGGTGAAAATCGGCTGGGAAAATGGCAAGCCATATATTGCTGGTGATTGAGAGATATGCCTTAAGACTCTCCAGTCATTTGTGTTAAAAGATCAGTTAGAATTGCTATCCCTTAAATATACGGGCATGTGATAAAGTCCTGCTGTACTGAATAAACGCCATCAAACTTAGAGAGGTATACCATGAATTGTAACTTCAGCCGTCGTGATTTCCTGAAAATCGGTTCTGCGGGTCTTGCGCTTGGTATGTTTGCAGCTCCGAAGGTAAGGGCCTCCGATGCTTTCAAGACAAAATTGAAGAAGGCATTGATAGTTGGGAAACCAACGGAGGCTGCGTTGCAACCGATGAAGGAAGCTGGCTTTGAAGGTGTAGAGGCCGGGATTGTAACCCCGGAAGAAGCGGTGGAATGCAGAAAGATGGCAGAGAAGCTCGGAATGAAGATTCATTCAGTGCTGCGCGGATGGGCAGAGTTCAATAGTTCCGACAAGAGCAAGGTCGATGGCAGTGCAGCTGTAACGGTTAACGCTCTTAAGGCTGCGCAGGGGTATGGCGCTGATGCTGTCCTTTTAGTTCCATGCAGAATCGGTGGAAAAGACATGCCGATGCCCGAACCGTGGGAATTCAAGATAAAGTTCGACGAAAAGACGGGTCATCTGATATCGGTTGCCGAGAAAGATAATGACAAGTACAAGGCTTACATCGAAGCACACAATCATGCTTATGATACTTCAAAGGTTGAGATACAGAAGTTGATTCCTGTCGCAGAGGAGACGAAGGTTGTAATCGCCGTGGAGAACGTCTGGAACAACCTGTTTGTAACGCCCGAGCTTCTTGCGCATTTCGTGGATTCGTTCAAGAGTCCGTGGGTCAAGATTTACTTCGATCTTGGCAATCACGTGAAATATGCGCCGACCGAGCAGTGGTTGAAGGTCTTACGTGACAGGATTGTCAAGTGCCATGTCAAGGATTTCAAGCTCAACTCGGATGGACATGGCGGCAAGTTTGTTGATATCCGTGACGGGAGTGTCAACTGGCCGGTGGTGCGTAAGGCTCTGGACGAGATAGGTTACAACGGATGGATGACCATCGAGGGTAGCGGCGGATTGTCCAAGCAGGAACAGAATAAGCGCTTGGACATGATCATTGCCGGATCATAAACAAGAACGGCATATTTAGACAGGATTACAGGATACACTGTAATCCTGTCAGTAGTGAGGTGTTCTTCAGCCATTTTCGATTGCGGAAGGTGATGTTTTTTCTCTAAAGAATTCGAATGCCACCTTAAGCCGGATTTTTTAGAAATGTGGCCAGTCCAAGATTTTTTTACCAACATGGTCTAAGTATTTCATTTCGGCCTGCATCAACTTGGGGCCGATGACTGTGCTTTCTGCCCAGGTTTTACTCGCCATGATACCCTGCGGCTTGCCGCTGGGAACTCCACTACCATGGTATCAATCTGTCTGGCCAATATGTGGCCTTGCAGGACAGAAGTTAAATCCTGTAGTACGGTTTTGTAATGACTCCATTTTAGAATTCAAATAATGAAAGTTTATGGTAATATCTAATATCATATAAAGGTGTCTTTACGTTGTGCTGCTGTCATTCTCGCAGGTATTCGACGTGTTGTATTTTTTTGAGAATATCAGGCCGGTTTCTGGTATTGAACAGTGTGGTGATTGATGGAAAGAAAAGGAAAACGATCTAATAGTGCTTGTTCCTCGGATGAGGGCTTTGACTCTGCAACTTTTAATGCCTTGCGGGAAAGCGAAGAACGGTTCCGGACGATTTTTGAAAGTGCCATGGATGGGATCCTTGTTGCTGATATTGAAAGGAAAAAATTTCTTCTCAGTAACAAGGCTTTTGCTGAGATGCTTGGTTATGATGAAGAGCAAATTCTTCAGCTGTGGATTGAAGACATTCATCCCAAACAGGACCTTCCTCGGGTTATGCATGAGTTTGAACGGCAGGCGGCAGGGGATACAGCTGTAGCGGTCAATATTCCGGTAAGGTGCAAGGATGGATCTGTAAGTATTTGTGATGTCAATGCAACTCTTATCACTCTACATGGGAAAAAATGTCTGATGGGTATTTTCCGGGATGTCTCGATGCGTAAGAAGCTCGAGACTGGTATGGCTGATTCCATTTCGTTGTTACAAGCCACTATTGAAGCAAGTACGGACGGGCTGCTTGTTGTGGATCGTCAAGGCAAGACCAAAATATTCAATCAGAGTTTTCTCGATTTGTGGCATATTCCGAACGAGATTGCAAAACAAAGGGACGATGATGTAATGCTGACATTTGTTCTGGATCAATTAGTAAAACCTGAAATATTTCTTGCCAGGGTGAGGGAGTTGTATGCGAAGCCTGATGAAGAATCCTATGATATATTGGATTTCAAGGATGGCCGTATTTTCGAGCGTTATTCGCAACCCCAGTATCTGAATAATGAAATTGTAGGCAGGGTCTGGGGGTTCAGGGATATGACGACAAGGATACGGGCTGAGCAGGCGTTGCGGACAAGCGAAGACAGGTATCGTTCATTAATCGAAACTACCGGTACAGGATACGTCATTCTTGATGAGGAAGGTCTTGTGCTTGATGCAAATGCTGAATATGTCCGAATGACGGGGCGGCAATCTCTGTTAGATATTCGAAATAGAAACGTTCTCGTATGGACGGCTGCCGTAGATAAGGAAAAAAACGCCAAAGCGGTTGAGAAATGCATGAGGGAAGGGAGTATAAGGAATTTAGAAATTCATTATGTTAATGTTGCAGGCCAAGTTATACCTATCGAGGTGAATGCGACGGTGGTGGAGTCAGGAGGTAAGAGAAAAATTCTTTCCATTTGTCGTGATATCACTGAGCGCAAACAGAATGAAGATAAAATCCGGCGCATGAATGAGGATCTTGAGCGAAGGGTCCTTGAACGTACGGCACAACTTGATGCGGTCAACAAGGAGCTGGAATCTTTTGCCTATTCTGTGTCTCATGATTTGCGTGCCCCGCTTCGTGGTATTGACGGGTTCAGTCTTGCGATTCAGGAAGATTTCGGGCGACAACTGCCCAGGGAGGCGCATGAGTATCTGGGGCGAATAAGGAATGCCGCCGTACGAATGGGCCTGCTGATAGATGATATGCTTGCTCTTTCGCGACTGACCAGTCGTCAGATAAATATGGAGAAAGTTGATATCAGCGGATTGGCTGCTGAGGTCTGTGACGAGATTGCCAGGAATACACCGGACCGGTCGGTAAAACGTATAATCATGCCAGGATTGACGGTGTATGGGGATAAGAATCTACTGCGGGTTGTGCTCGAGAATCTTCTTGGTAATGCATGGAAGTTCACGCGCCATACCGCAAAGCCGAGAATAGAGTTCGGCTGCAAACAGGAAAATGACAGGAAGGTTTTCTTTGTAAAGGATAATGGAGTGGGTTTTGATATGGCGTATGCAAAGAAACTATTTGGTGCATTTCAAAGGTTGCACACAGAGGAAGAGTTCAAGGGCACCGGCATAGGCCTGGCAACAGTACAAAGGCTCATTCGCAGGCATGGTGGACAGGTGTGGGCTGAAGCGGTAATAAATAAAGGCGCAACTTTTTATTTCAGCCTGCCTGCAGAGATTTCCCGTGGCGTTACTTCCTGAGTTTCTGTACTGATCGTTTAAAAGTTGAGTATATTCTAAGTGGAAGCATTATTACTGATGTGCTCGCCGGTTCCTGCCGGCATCCTTCGATTCTTATTCCTGAAGCGACCAGGGGTTGATCCCGTTTCACGGTGGAATGCCCGGGCGAAATAGTGAAGGGATTTGAAGCCGCTCATGTCGCTTATTCTCTTCAGCGGATAGTCGCTCTGCGCGAGAAGCATTTTTGCCTGGCCTATTTTAACCCTGAGAATTTCTTCTTTCAGCGTCCGGCCTACGCACGCCTTGAATCGTCGCTCGAGAGTCCGTCGACACATAAGTATGTGATCTGCAACGTGGGAAACGTCGATACCCTTGCATGCAAATTGCCTGATTAGCCTCGCCGCCTGGACAACCTGGGCGTCTGCAATGGCCAGGACATCGGTGGATTCACGTACCACAACTTCTTTGGGAGGGACAAGAATGGTTGTATTCGGCTTCGTTCCGCTGGCCATTATTCTTCCAAGCAGGGCTGCGGATTCATAGCCGACGCGCTGGGCATCGAGATCCACGCTTGAAAGCCGTGGCCAGGCCACCGAACAGATAACGGAATCGTTGTCGACCCCGAGCACGGCAATCTGGTCAGGTATGGGGATGGCGGCCTGGCGGCATGCTTCGAGAAGGGTAAGAGCCTCCATGTCAGTCGCGCAGAGGATTCCGGCAGGTTTGGGCAGTGAATGCAGCCATTTGATGAGGTCTAATTGCTTGATTGATTCATCATCAGTTTTTCGCAGATGTGCCGATGCAGCATAGGCCGAACATGGATAGCCTAGCCTCCGGAGGTGTTCAATAAATGCGTTCCGCCTGATCTGGAGCCACCATTCGTTTCTCCTGGAGAAAAAGCCAAGGTTTTTCAACCCGCGGTCCAGGAGGTGTTCGGCTGCCATGCGCGCAACGGCGTCCTCATCGACTGTGACATGCGTCTTGCATGTCTTGGGGTTGCCATGCAGTTCGACGAACGGCAGGCCGGTTGCCTGTAGCTTGCGGGCGGCAGCGGGGTCACGAATCCTTGAGATTACTCCATCAACCCTGAGCTTGCTCAACGCGCGTACCGACAGTTCGTGTACGCCGCGTTCCTCGAAGTGAATGGACCACGGGCCGTGTTCACGGGCGTATCGACCAATGCCCTCTACGAGCTGGCGGCCGTAGATACGCGATGTCTCGATCAACAGTAGTATTCTTGGTACCTGCAGCTTTCTTTTCATTTCAGCCTTTGTCGGAATCGTCAGGAATTTTTCTTTTCACCTTGGATATCCCATAAGCCTTGTGTCGCAAAAAGTCAAAACTATTTCGCAAAATGTGCCATGACATCAACTATATTTCTAAACATCGGGGCCAACACCTATTCGAACCAAGCGCTGGTCAAGGTGCCAGAGTCCATGGTTAACAAGGAGGCGGAACGATGCGCGCAAATAATGTTAAACAGCTTAAAACAATCACCCGTAATGTGCGTTCACAAGTGGAATCTGCGCTTGAGCAGAGCGGAGGCCTGCTGAGGCTGGCACCCTGCTGGGTGCCGCGTTCGTTTCTGCATCCCGGAAAACGGTTGAAACTTGATCCAAAAGATCTTTATGCGCTCGGGCTGAATCGGGGCGGTATTGATGAAAGATGGTTCGGTTCGACTACCGAAGCTGCCAATGACAACAGGTTGCCTGACGAGGGATTGAGTTACTGTGTTTTTGAAGACAGCCGGTTTACCCTGAGGGATGCGGTAAGGGACATGGGTGCCACGATCGTTGGTGATAAGATATGGAAGAAGTACAGAAAGTGGCCTGTCTACTCCAAGTTCTTTGACAACATGGGGCCGATTCCGCATCACATGCACCAGTCGGAAAAATTTGCAAAGATGGTTGGAAGGGAAGGCAAACCCGAATCTTACTATTTTCCTGTTCAGCACAACAGAACGGGAAATAACTTTCCCTACACGTTCTTCGGCCTGAACCCGGGAACGACAAAGGCGCAAGTACGCAAGTGCCTGGAAAACTGGAATAAGGGCGACAATGGAATACTGGATATTTCGCAGGCATACAGGCTAAAGCCAGGTAGTGGCTGGCTCGTAGGGCCTGGAATATTGCATGCTCCCGGTTCTCTGTGCACGTATGAACCGCAGTGGGGTTCCGACGTGTTTGGCATGTACCAGTCGCTTGTGGAAGGACGCGAAGTGCCGTGGTCGCTGCTGGTAAAGGACATGCCGGTCTCAAAGCATAAGGATCTGGATTTCATTGTCTCCGAGCTCGATTGGGAAAGCAATGTGGACCCGAAGTTCAAGGATAACCATTATCTCGAACCGGTTCCTGTTGCGGATACATCTGATGCCGGCTATCTGGATCGCTGGATTGTCTATGGCAAGATCAATGGCAAACAGCTGTTTACGGCCAAAGAACTCACGATTGATCCCGGATGCCGTTGCACAATCAAGGACAAGGGCGCGTACAGTCTTATTACGGTACAGGGAGAAGGTCGGATGAACCGCCTGCGCCTCAGCAGTCCCAGCATGATAGGTTTCTACGAATTGACCGAGGATGAAGTTTTCTGTTCTGATGTTGCGGCGCGTGTCGGCGTTACGTTCGAAAATACATCGTCATGTGAACCGTTGGTTATGCTTCGTTACTTTGGGCCGGAAGTCAATCCGGATGCCCCTGCTGTTGGTGCTTGTCGGAAGTAGTATTAAGAAAGGAGAATGACATGAGTGATTCAACGAATAATTTCCCTAAACTTCACAATGCTGCATGGCCTGGACTTGTAGGTAAGGGCAGTCCGGGAGCTGATCCGGTAATCGGCCTCGACAAGATGATAGAGCTGACTGCCAATGCCAGTGTTGGCGGTGTTAAGTTTGACGGTATTGACCTGTTTTTAAGCGATCCGCATATCAGTATTGATATCGATGATGACGGAATAAAGAAGCTGGCTGATAAACTGAGGGCGAAATCGCTGGTTGCCGGTTCGCTTGTTGCTCCTGTCTGGAGCGGTTCTGCAATGGGTAGTTCGGAAAAACGCGCGACATATATTGACATGGTTCGCAAGGCCTGCCGAATAGGAAAGAAACTGCGTGAGGTTGGTATTCGAACTTACGGGGTTATTCGCATTGACTCATCGTGCAGTCCTGCCGACTGGTCGAAGGATCCGGAAGCAAATACCAAGCAAATTGCCAGTACATTCCGGGAGGCGTGCACAGTTGCAGAAAGTTTTGGTGAACGACTGGCCGCGGAAGGTGAAATCTGCTGGGGTGGGATGCATTCCTGGCGGCAGATGGTCAAGTTGCTGGAAATGGTAGATCGCAAGGGCACGCTTGGTTTCCAGGCTGACATGGCTCATACGTTGCTTTATGTCATGGGTTACAATGCACCTGAAGATGCGCTGTTGCCGACCAATTATGACTGGAAAGACAAATCGAAGCTGGAAGATGCCCTTAAGAAACTTACAGCGGCCCTGCGGCCCTGGACGATAGATATGCACGTGGCACAGAACGATGCAACGGTCAAGGGATCCGGTTCGCACGACAAGACGGGCCGCCATTGTCTCGCAACTGATCCGAATGGGAAACTCGATATCACGAAATACGCCGGATACTGGCTGAAGGATGAAAACGGCAAACCCACAAAGGCTCTCCGCCATATCTGCTGGGACGGGTGTATGTTCCCCAATTCGGTCATGATGGAGCAGAAAACGTGGAATGATATTCTTGGCGCCATGATTTCTGTTCGCAATGCGCAC
>MHBM01000089.1:8293-14741 GCA_001804885.1 Lentisphaerae bacterium RIFOXYA12_FULL_48_11 | reverse complement strand
ATATTCGATCATTCCCTGTTGATCACAAACAATAATGCCTGCACCAGCCCAGCGCAGAGCCTCTATTTCCATTTCATGCCGTTGCCGGGCTTTCTCGCGGCGTTCAAGATTACGTATGGAAAGGATCAGATCGCCTTCATTAAGCAGATTTATCCGGCTGATTGCTATTTCGGCAGGAAATGTTGATTTGTCCTTGCGGGTACATGATGCATTTACAACGGTAAATCTGCCTGATTCAGCGTAAGATTTGATTTTCATCAGAACTCTGATGCCCAGCGCGGGGATCAGCTGGTCGCAAGGCATGTTCCAGAGCTCCATTGCATCGTATCCGAAAAACTGTTCCGCCCGCTTGTTGCTTCCAATGACAAATCCCCTGGCATCAAAGATAACTACTCCATCGTATAAACCTGTGAGAAGCGCTTCGTATAATTTTCTGTCCTTTGACCGCTCTGTGTTCTTCGCGGTAACTGCCGGTGGAGCTGAAACCGTTTTTGCCACAGCAGGGGCAGGGCTTTTAAAATCCATTGCCAGGGCTTCTCTTATCGCGGCCAGCGACTTCAACGCTTCTTCGTTTGGCATAGATTCTTTTGATGCTGGTGCGGATGGCTCTGCGAGAGCAGGTGGTGGTGTCTGGGGCTGTTGGGCTTCCTTGTCCTTCTCTTCAGGCTGCCCGAACAAAAAGCTCATTAACCCTTTATCTTTCATGAGTTCCTTAACCTGACAAAATTTCTCATACACGAAATATCGTTTATTCCAGATCAGACAAATCAATACGGATGGTCATGGAAGACATGTTTGTTCCTGGCACCGGCTGGACAGCCGGTTTCGCAACAGGTTCATCCGGAGCCTCTGCCGTGAAGGATGCCGGCACATGCAGAGATGATGCACATGTCGGGCAGGTTGCATCCATACCCATCATGTCGATCGGAGCTTCAATTTCCTGTCCACACGTCTGACACACAAAAGTTACAAAATCTGCGCCCGTTTTTGGCGGCGCTTCCGATTTCTTGTCAGTATCTGATTTTGTTCCGGCAGTGCTGCCGGAGTCCGTCTTCCTTGATGGAATGAGATTCATGACCGAGCAGAACGGACATGTGCACGTGCTGCCGGCGCTTGTCGGAGGTGCTGCGAGCATTGTTCCGCAACTTATACAGTTAAACACA
This sequence comes from Lentisphaerae bacterium RIFOXYA12_FULL_48_11, assembly GCA_001804885.1. Lineage (GTDB taxonomy): Bacteria > Verrucomicrobiota > Kiritimatiellia > UBA8416 > YA12-FULL-48-11 > YA12-FULL-48-11. The sequence continues at coordinate 13,578 of MHBM01000089.1, read as the reverse complement.
ATCTGACCACCATCTCCCCCAAGGGACAGAGAGGATGAAGAATCTGGTTGGGACGATGGGGGCTCGAGCTTTTCGGTTGGGGTGGCTAAAGAGGTGGCCGGCAGATCAGGGAAAGAAGGCGGTACAGCACCTTCCGGCATTTTATGAACAACAGACTCGTTCTTAGGTTGTTCCTCAACGGGTTTCTTTTCCTCTGTCGGTTTTTTTTCAACAGGAGGCGGAGCATCAGCTATTACCTGTATAAGATTCTCTATTTTAGGGGTAATTATTTCTTTTGCCTTGCTGATGGGGATGGCTTTAAGGATCTGCCGTTCCCCGATAAGAAGCATCTGCCCTGTTGCAGGATTTCTGCAGCGGGAGGCTTTTTTTGTCACGACTTTGAGTTTACAGATACCAGGGATGACAAAACCATTGATGGCTTCGCGATAGGTAATTTCAGTCAACTTGTTCAGGACATCCGCGACTTCTGATTTATCCAGATTTGTGGCAGCCGCTATTTCCGCAATTAAAGCATTTTTTGAAAGGGATTTGCTCATTAAGCCATCTTCTTTCGCTAGAACAACAGGGCAGTCCTACCACATGGGTAAAACTGCCTCATTTAAGAGAAAACTAGGAGTCCTATAACTCTTAGTCAATCCATTTCTGACAGGAATTTGGGCTTCTATCGCCCCAATCGCGCCTTTATATCTTTAGCTTCTTTAGATTTAGGCCAAGTTTTTGCCACGTGTTTAAGTATTTCCTCTCCGAACAGCCGTTCGTCACCGGCTGACTCGCTGAAGTGGAAACCCACGTAATAAAGATCGGCGGTGTCCAGAATCTTGTCCTTTTTCAGCCTGGTAAGGAGTTCTTCCTTGTTGTGGCGATACAGAGAATTAAACCCACGGAGTGCATGATCCTCCGCCCTGTATTGGGCAGACAGCTCTTTCTTGGAAACCTTAAGATCGCAGACGCTCAGCGCATAAGACACTTCGTCGTTAAATGTCTGCGTATGAAGAAGGCGGCGCAGACAATCAACTGCATTGACCCAGCGTTTTGCCTTTTTGTGTGCCATGCCTGCCTCAAGCATGATTGATTCAGCCGCATTTGGGTCAAGGTTGCGCACGAAATAAAGAAGTGGTTCATACCGTGGTTTCCCGGCCAGCATTTCTTTTGCCGCCAGGTCCGTAAACTTCTTTACGGTCTTCTTGTCAATTGCTTCGGTGTGAGGTTTAAGTATTTTGGCGAGAGACCAGGTAATATGAATATTATCTTCAGAAGCCAGGGCCTTAAGTAACAACGGTGTTGCTTTTTTGTGGGAAGCAAGAGCGTTTGCCGCAACTTCGCGGAGCTCGTTATCCTCATGGCCAAGCAGCTCAATAAGCAGTGCATTGTTGTCGGCCGTATCCATCCCGCTCAACATCCTGGCTGCAAATGCCCTGGCCGAGCCGTGTTTGTTCTGGAGCAGCTTTTTCCACTGTGCCGCAGAGATATCAGGTTCAGGCATGCGCTGGATGATTTCAATCGTGAGCCTGGCAATATCTTCTTCGGCTTCCTCCAGGTAGGGGAAGATTTTCTTCAACACTGATGAGGCTGTCTTTCCTGCAAAAGCTACCCCTTTCATGGCGATCAGCGCATGTCGCCGGACGTAAGGACTTGTTTTAGGCAAAGTATACTTCAGCAATAGAGCCGCTGCTTCCGGCCTGCCGATGTGACCCAGGAGCAGGAGCGACGAGGTGAGGACGCGTTCCTGTTGTTTTACTCGAGCCGTGTTCATGAACTTGACGACCTGCTTATGCATTTTGAGGCGTTCAGGCGGTTGCGCCCCGGATGCGTGGCGTTTCACCGCATCGCATGTTTCCTTGATCAGTCCGAAGTCGGGCTCGAACAACAGGTCGAGGAGCATCTGGAGTGTCTCGTTTGTGTGGATGCGAGCCAGCAGATCGATGAAAACAAGTTTCTGCTGGCGCGGTGATTCTTTGAACTGTTTTCTGATTTCCGGGACTACTGCGCTGCCACCGCAGGCGATAATTGCCGATGCCCGCATCCTGATCGCCATGTCCTGCGAATTCAGCAGGGGCATGACATAAGGCACGGCGGCAGGTGATCCTATTGCCTGCAAGGCTTCCAGTATGTGTCCTGAAAGCTGTTGGCCTGCGTCCGGAAGTGCCTCGCCGAGAGCCTTAACGACATCTTTGTTTTCTGGCGCGATCTCTGCCAGTACCACTGCGGCGCCGATACGGCGGACGGGGTCCTGGTGTTTTAAAAGACCTGAAATTTTCTTAAGTGTTTGATCCATAATGGGCGGCACATTAGCAGAAGGCTCGTGGGCTGGCAATAGTTCGTAGCATGCTATTCACCGCCGCTGGTTTCGGGTACGTACCAGAAGGATTGCCAGTATTTCTGATCTGTCTGGAAAACATCTATTTCATTTTTTGTTATGTCAAAAGACTTGGGCAGAATACCGTATTTCTTCATCTCGCGGATGTATTGCGGGTTGGGTTGGAATGTCGGTGAGCCGTAGGTCTTTCCTTCCTCGTACAGCGTTTTGGCTTTCACCAGCGCGTCAAGTAGTTCCTTGTAATCGGGGTCATTCTTGTCCTTGAAAACATCGCCACAGGTTCCATAACCCCCGGCCGATTTGGCGAGCGGGCCAAGAAGCAGAGGTGAGAATTCCGGCCTCGAGAAATTCACAAGGATGTTGGATGCACGACGCAAGCCCGGATCATTTTCTATGACAAGTCTTTCCCAGGAACCCATGGGCCTTTGAAGTTTCTTCTTGTTTCTCTTTCGTGCCAGCTCCGTGTTATACGGAAGGGACATGGATCCGTCTTCATTCTCGTCCTTTGCGTTCTTGTGGCAACTTATACACCGGCGGTTAATGATTGCCCTTTTACCGCCAAGCACGCTGCCCGAGGCGACGCCATTACTGTGCTGCTGCTGGGTATTTCGCAGGCCTGCGTATGTTCCGGTGTATGGCGCTCCGCTTTCAATCCAGAGCCATATGGTTCGCCATTCCTGCGGAGTGGGCTTCGCGTCGTGATGACTCCCGTCGATTTTCTTTATCAGAGGGCTGGCAGAAGTTCCGATCGTGCGGGGGGCCCTGTTTCCGAGCCCGTTTTCGCCGTCTGCTATTTGACGGCGCGCGAACAGATTGATGTAGCTGTGTGACCAGTTGGGCCCACAGTCTCCGGCGAGGGTCAGTTTTCCAGCGCGGTTTCCATGGTCGTGGCACTTGATACAATTCCGGTTTAAAATAGGCTGGATATCGCGGTTAAAATCAATCACGTCCGGCAGTCCGGCAAACGGTTCGATCCTGCTAGGTGGCCGGTTAACCGCAAGGAGTTTGCCTTGATGCGACCTGTTTTGCGGTGCCTCGACACGTGGCTCATGACAACCAACACAGCTGACTGATTCGCCCGGCATTACATTGCACCAGCTCTGCATCCGTTTTACGGACATATCCTTCTCATCCAATGCGACAAAGAAGATCTGCCTGTTTGCCGGCAGTTCAAAATAAGCGGAACCATCGGCCTCAACCGGCACTGTACCCAGAACTCTTTCCAAGGTGAAAGTTCCCAGCCATGAGACAAGATCCATGCCACCGCTGAAATTCACCGGCTTAGGGAGTGACTCCAGGACGAGCAGCTTCTTTATATCACCGCGTTTGACGCCTTCCATGTTCCGGCCGCGATACACATCAGACAGAACCATCAGTCCTTTGGCCTCTGTTGGCTTTGTACGTCTGGTAGTTATCAGTTCGCGATCTCTGGGCATGACAGGCCGCGGTTCATGGACGCCGCCGTCACCGGGATGATTGTATATGGTCTCTTCGTTACCGTTATCGTCCATTATAATGACTTCCTTGCCCTTTGCCATTAGGAAACAGTTCTCCGAGAGTGGGTATGGATCACGAATCTTTGCCCCCTTGTGCAAGGGCTTTGCGGACGCTACATGGTCGGGTCCCATTTCAGGTGTGACAATTGTAGCAACTCCATTGTGTTCGTTTATTCCGTGGCCCGGCGAGAAGGAAGCTACGATCTTTTGTGTGCCGGGAATGGGTTTGGCGTCAATCATGACGATCCATGAGTACATATTACCGTAGTATACAGTCTGGCCTGTTCCATCCGGGTTCATGGTCCAGAGATGATGGTATTCAACCTGGCTGCGATCCACGTATTCCCACCGCATATAGAGGATACGGCCATCAGGCATGACCCATGGTGTATTGTCATGCTCGGTGTTTGAGGATAGCTGGCAGATGTTTTTGCCATCGGCGTTGCAGCGGTAGATTGTACCAACCTGAGTATACCAGCAGTTCACCCAACGTTTGCACCTGGTGCTTACAAAAATAATATCTCCGTCAGGCAGATATATGGGTTCGTAGTCATCGAACTCTTCGGAGGTCAGCTGTTTCAAGCCGGATCCGTCGATGTTGATCTCGTACAGGTGATAAAAATCGGTATTGGCCTTTCTATATGACAGCAGGATTTTCTTTCCGTCATAGTGTATCTGGGGATCGCGAATGGAACCGCCCTGTGCGTCCAGCAGGACGGTCAGAGCCTTTGTACGCAGGTTCATCTTGTAGAGCCTGCCGTCGTCCGGCTTGCCATTGCCGGCGTATGCTTTCTTGTTTTCGTCATCACAGTAATAGCCGATGTTTGCATACCAGTGCCCGTCATCATACCGCGAACGAGTACAGAAAATTATATCTTCGACGTTCTTGAGCGGTCCTTCCATTGCCTTCTGGAGCAATTGGTTTTTCTCAGGTTTTACCGTTGCGGCAATTATTTCGCGTGAAATGACAACGGAAAGAAGAATGATGAGGAATCTGATCCATTGTTTCATTGGGTACCTCGCAAATATATTCAGCCAATATTTACTGCTGATAACACGGATGTCGCCGATTTACTATTCAGGCTCGATGCGAACAGTGTGTATCACAGGAACAAACGCTGCCTGTATGGCGGTGGACAGTGGCGCCCGTTCTTCTTCGGTTTTCTTTACCGTTGCCTCCATGTCGGCCTTGCCTTCCGGCCCGTGAAAGATCTTCTTAATCTGTGTTGTCTCGTAAACCTGTTTTGCAAGGACGGAGGCTTCCACTTTCTTGAACGCTTCCGAGAATGGATTTACTGCAAAATCATCTGCCAGATTCACGCCTTTTGCCAGTTGTTCGGCGGAGTAATTCCTTGTTTCCGAACCCCAGGTAATTTTGTATTTTCCGGCGGTGCCTTTTTTTACAACCAGCATCAGGCGGTTCAGATCCTGGTTGAACGGCACAAGGGCCATGCCGGATCTTATGGAGCCGT
>MHBM01000089.1:2433-8251 GCA_001804885.1 Lentisphaerae bacterium RIFOXYA12_FULL_48_11 | reverse complement strand
TGGTTATCGAAAGAGTGCCGTTTTTGAATTCGTTGATTTTATGACCTTCGGAGGCTTTTGCTTGTTCTTTTTTCAGATCAACAGTGAATGTGCCGATCTCGCCATCAAGGCCCATTGCCTTGAGATAAGCATATGCCATGATCAGCTGTCCGGCCCAGCCGGGATGAACTCCATCCTTGCCTGCCACCTCATATTCGGGACCGTATTTCTTTTTTGCTTCGAAGCTGGCCGTCAGCATGGGCCAGAACAAATCGGCAAACCTTGTTTGTTCATTTAAGGCTATTTCAACATCAATATTGCGCAGTTTACAAAGACTCTGGTTATGTTCATCAACTGTGCCGGAGGCTGATTTGACCCAGCCGGCTACCTTGCCGACACAGCCCGGTGAACCCAGGATCACGCGCGCGCCGGCGTCTTTGAATGACCTGGCAACGGCTGTATATTTTTCACGGTACCACTGGCCGTTTGCCTCGTCGTAGGGGCGGTACTTGTAATCATTCATGCCATAACAGGTGGTGGCGACAGTTGGCTTGAAACGCAGGCAGTCATTCGTCATGCGTTTGAGAAAACCTTCAGCAGTTTCCCCGCTCCAGCCATATTGCCTTGCTGTTATTTTTAATTCCGGGACACAGACGGTCAGGTAGGTTTCCATGATCAGAGAATATCTTTTCTGCTCGGTAATGGAGTCGCCGCAGATGGCCAGCCTGTCGCCGGTTTTAAGATACAGGCCTTTTGTTTCAGGCGCTTTAAGGGGGGCGAAGTTGTTGAAGAAAAGATCAGATGGCTTTGACTCAAGTTGCTGTGCCTGGATGCTGGTTGTGAGAACCAGGATTACGGCGAAAGAAATGCATGCTACCGTGCGGCGAAACATGTGGATTAATGGTTTCACTGTTATTTCTCCTGATGTGATGCTGGCTAAAGAGAAGCTTGTAAATAACTTCTGAGTGTTTATCACCATCCGGTACAGGTGTAAAATAGAATTTGTACCGGGAACTGCTTTAAAATAGTTTACGGCATGCCTTGTTGATTAATAGGGGGAAATAGAATGGATCCGGTAATAATCTGTATATTTGTGTTTGGCTTGCTTGTGACTATGGTGTTGCCGCCGCTGTTGAAACGTAATCTGGCGCTAAAAGCGAGGTTTGAGAAGATGAGTAACCCGGACCTGATTCACTCCGGCTTGCGTGCAGGGGTTATGAGGGGACATCTCCGGTTTATGGCATACCTCTGGCCGATCCCGGTATTTATTCTTGTTTACATTTGTTCCATTGAAAGGATGCAGACGCTGATTTTCGGCGTGGCGTTCATTGCTGTCTTTGCCTGTTTCGCCGGTTCCAGCGTGTTTGGTGTCATGGAGAAACTGGCTGCAACTGAACTGGAAAAAAGAAAATCTTCAGAAGGTGCCGAAGAATGAAGGATAAGGATCGATACGGAAGCAGGCCACATTTGACAGTATGAACATCTGGAAGCTTGTCATAGAAGAGATTTCCGGGAAAGAAGGTCAGTGATTGTTGCCTGTCCTGCCTGATCCGCCTATGTCCCGATCTCGTGGAGAGCAGGACCGCATCATTTTTCCCGAGAAATATCTTCGTTATTATCTGATAAATGGATATATTCCCCCGCTCAATCCATCGGGAATAGTAACGATTTCGAAAATATGAAGCGTTGCGCAATACTATTTGTTTTATTTGCCCTGTGTCATGTGAGTGCACAGGAGGTTTTCTTTCTGGGTGGTCCGATTCAGTCCGGCGGGGATGATTCCTCGTACACTGTACAGTACGAATACGATGAGGGACTTGGAGAAAATCTTTTTGCGAGCCTGTCGTATATTAACGAGGGGCATTTTGCGGATCATCACAGGGATGGTTGTGCAGCTCAAATCTGGTTCCGGTCCAATATACTTGACCGGCGGTTGTCTCTGGCTGCAGGTATAGGGCCATACGGTTATTTTGATACCACGAGGCCAGCCGGAACAAGTGATACGTATACGGATGAACATGGGGCCGGTACTATTGCCAGTCTCGCCGCAACCTGGTACACGGCAGGCCGTCTGATGTTCCGTCTGCGTGCAAATGGGATATGGGCGGATGACATGGATACGGTCTCGATTCTGCTGGGCGTCGGCTGCCAGCTGGAATCCAGGGCGGCGCGCGGGCCTGTAGCGAGAGCCTCTGTGCAGGATCCCAGGATCACGGATAATGAGTTAACCTTTCTGTATGGCCTGACAATAGTAAACAGCTTTGATTCCGAATCTTCTCCTGCCGTCAGCATCGAATACAGGCGGGGATTGTTGAAGTATCTTGAGTGGACCATGGCCTGGCTTGGCGAGGGAGAGAATGAAATGATCGATCGCAACGGCTTTGTCTCGCAACTCTGGCTTACACGATCTTTCCTCGAAGACAGCGTTGCGCTCGGTTTTGGCGGCGGCGTTTACTATGCTTCCGATAAATATTCTGTCGATGACACCGATGTTAGAATGGAAGAAAAAGGTTTATCCGGAATAATTTCATTCACAGGTGTTTACCGGCTCAATGAGAGTCTGGGAGTCAGGGTTACATTGAATCGCGTATTAACCAACTATGACCGTGATACCGATATCCTGCTCGGCGGCGTCAGCTACCACTTTTGAGTTTTCCACGGCACGGTTATTCAGCCAGACATGGCAGGGACTATTTCCGTGTAGCATGGGAGATTGTGATCGGTTACAGTGTTCCAGTGATGTCGCCCTGACATCATATGGAGGGAACTGAAACATGAAATGTCACCGGTCGATGTTTAAACATTTTCGCCACGTCCTGGCATGGCTTTGTATACCGGGCTTGACGGGGTTGCTCCTTGCCCGGGATGCGGAGAAAAATCCGCTTCGCCCGGAAGGACGCGAATGGCCGCCGGTTATCGGGGCATGGTTCTGGCACGACAATACTTTGGATCCGGATGGCTACAAACAGTTTCTTGATGTTGCCGCTGCTCATTCACCTTACACCCTGCTTTCAAGCAGCCTGCGTGTCTCAAAAGGAGAGGTGATTGACCCGCTGGTTCGTGACCAGATAAGCAAGGCGGTTCTTTACGCGCACACGTTGGGGCTGGGTGTAGCATTTGATTTTGATATACGTCTTGCCCGCCGGGCATTCCAGGCACGTTACCCCGGGGAACAGCAGGAAGAACTCGTTCTGAAAATAATTGAGCTGCCACAGAGCGGTACGTCAGAAGTGACCTTTGAAGGCAGGGATCTGTCCGACCACATGACAGGAGGTACGATCCCTTACCAGTGCCTGACTACGCGCCTGGTGCGTGTCTATTCGTTTGTGCGTGATGCGGAAGGTGTCGTGCCGGAGACGATCCATGATATCACGGATAACGGAGTTCGCGCCATTTCAGACGGCCTGCGCAAGATGAAAGTAATCGTTTCTTCCCAGGCTGGTCGCTGCGCGTGCGTTATTGCCGCACACCAGTATCTCACGCCCGACGTGTTTGCACCGCACCTGATTTCTTTTCAGCGCGAGATTGTGAGGCAGTTCAAGGATCTGCCGCTCGCCGGTTTGCAGAAAGATGAATGGGGCTTTCCACCTGACCATAAAGGAAATCCTGATCATGACCGCTACTGGTACTCGGAAGCGATGGCCAGGGAATATGCGCAACGCGCACCGGGACGTGACCTGGTCCGAGACGCGATGCTGATGTTTACAGTTGTGAAGGGACGGGAACATGAACGCCAGGCCGCTATTAACCGCTACCGGAAGCTGTGCCGCGATCGTAACGTGGAGATTGAGGATGATTACTATCGCCTGGGCAAGGAGACATTTGGCCCTGAGTCAGTCCTGGTTACACATGCAACGTGGACACCTTATCCAGGAGCTCAGGAATTTCGTAAGAACGGTCTGGACTGGTGGGAAGCAACGCGCGACATCGGTCAGACTGATGAGTCGGCTCCTTATCAATGTCGAACGGCACTGGCCAAACGCTGGGGTTATCCAGTCTGGTACAACCAGTATTATTCATCGAAAGTGGAAGCTTATAACAAAGAACTCTGGGCAAATGCGCTGAGCGGCGGGCGTGTCAATTTCCATCCGCTGTATCCTCGTCCGAAAGATATGGTAGAGGACGGCCATTTGATATTGATGCAGCAACGCTTCATGACAGGGCTGACACGCCTGCGCATGCTCGATTTCATCACGCGTGCGCCGATTGATTGTCCTGTTGCTGTGATTTTCGGGCATGCCTGTGCCATGAACTGGGCTGGTCCATCCTATAACAGGGTGGGACTGGAAGTCGCATCAGCGTTGTGTTCCGAAGGTTATCTTGCTGATTTGATTCCGTCCAGCCTGGCAGGAATACCGGCGTTGAAGATTGATGCCGACGGTTATGTCTGCCTGGGTCCACAACGTTACCGTGCTGTGGTATTGTATCAACCTGAATTCGGGGAAGATAAGGAACTGGCCTTCTTCCAGAAAGCTGCTGCCGGCAAAAGTGCATTGTTTCTTGTTGGTGATTGGACTCGTGATGACGAGTCTAGACCGTTGGATGCAATGGCCCGACTGGGCGGCAATATCAGGAAATATCCAACTGATGAAGCCTGTACCGCAGCTGTGAAGCGATTTCTTCACGAGGGTGGGGTGACACGTGTAACAGGATGGTCCTCAAACGTTAAGAAGTGGGGACATTCCGGTGGCGGCGCTTTGGCCTCTCCTCCAACAGACGGACAATGTGTGCTTACTGACGGGACCTATATACGAGTTGCAGGCAGCAAAGATCCTGCAGGCGATCCTATTGTCGAGACGTTCTCATGGCAGGGGCAGACTGTTACGGTTGATGCGGTGGGTCTGGTGGCAATACGTTTAGCGCCGGACGGCAAGGTTACTGCCTTTGCTGCAGGAGGTCTCAAGAACATACGTAGCGGTAATCTTGCCATTGATTTGTCAGAACGCGCTGATGTGGCTTTTCAAACTGATTCCAAAGGTAAATTGCGCGGCGTGGTACAAGGTCTGAGCGGTCCTGTCCCGGAAGCGCTCCTCTCAATTACCAGAGACTGGCAGCGGCTGGCTGTACCACCGCTGTATAGGTAAGAATTGTCCTTACAATCCGAGCGGTACACGGCCACGCAGAACAGGTCCGTTCTCGATGGCCAGTTCTGCCTTGATTACGTTACCTTTCTCCGTTTTTCCTTCATAAGCAATGGCTTCAGCCACCCGCTCGCCGGGTTTAAGATCCACATCAAGGGAGGTTTTCTTAAGCGTTATGCCATTCGGGGCGATCAGTACTACTCGTCCTTTGACTCCCTTATCGAGCGGGGCGACAACCACCACTCGGCAGATGTTTTTCTTGTCCACTTTCTGGAGTGTCAGGTTCAGGTTGGGTGAACATGCTTCAGGTACATACGAAAGTATTGGTACCTGGGAATAACCCATTGCGTTCATCATGACCCGCATGCGATATGGCGCATCCTGCATCAGGCAGACACGGCGGTCCATAGCCGGGATGGTTGATGTGTAAATACGCAGTTCACCTGGTTTCGTTGCTATAATCTCCTCGCGCCAGTCTCCGAGCACGTCCGCCACCAGGACCATGCTGCCGTCAATCTGCTCGCTGACAACTGCGCCTTCGTAATCGTTCATACGACCGCGCAGAATCTCGCGCTGAAGGTCGGCATCCCACCACGCACTTGGTACGCCAAAACTGTAATCAACATCTTTTCCTGACTTCAGGATTTTACCATCACTTGTAAATAACCAGCGGTGTTCAGTCAATTTATGATTATCGGCATCCGCACCGTAAACCTCGAGCCCCGGATTCATCACGTCCATATCCGTGCACATACCGC
>MHBM01000089.1:216-2398 GCA_001804885.1 Lentisphaerae bacterium RIFOXYA12_FULL_48_11 | reverse complement strand
CAGAGTATTTTACCCGTAGCCGGATCAAGAAGATGAATGCCGCCTTCCTTGCGTTGTCGTGTCTCAATGATATAAGCCAGTTCCATTCCCGATCGCCTGGGATCGATGTCGCCGTAATAATGCGCGTCAGGATGACCTTTGCCAGAGGTCCATAACACGGATCCGTCGTCATCCAGTGTCAGTGATCCGAGAACAACCTCGTCACGTCCATCGCCATCAACATCTGCGCAGATACAGTTGTGCGCGCCCTGTCCCCTGCAGTTGCGGGGTAGCCCCTCATTGGTATACGACCATAGTTTTTCCAGTTTGCCCTCCTTGAGTTGCCAGGCAACTGCCAGCATTCGGCCGTAAGTTCCGCGTAATGTCAGCAGACACGGTGTTTTGCCGTCGAGATATGCAATGGCGAGCTGATTACGCGAAGCAAGATTGTATTCCTCGAATTCATCACGCGGGGGCCACGGCGCACGGGCAATCTCGTTTCCTGTCATACCGTCGAAGACCCCGACCCATTCCGGGCCCTTCTGGACCCTGCCGTCGGTGTCGCGCATGTCTTCTTCCGGGCCGATCTTTACTGCCACCTCTGCGCGACCATCGCCGTTAAGGTCACAAACGACCATAGGCGAATACCACATGCCCCGTTCGATGTTCCATCCAAGATCCTTTATCCATAGCAGTGAACCGTCATGTCTGCGCGCTTCAATTTTGAATGTCTCAGGCGATTTGTACCAGTACTTGATCCATGGATCGATGTTTGCACCCGGTTGCTTTATCACGAAATCATAAATACCGTCACCATCCAGGTCTCCCACGCCGATTTTCTGTGCTGTTGTATTTGTGGAGGCCAGGGGAATGCGGATGTATGGCGTTTTCTGTGTTTCAAGGGCTACAGGCTGTACAGTCTGTGCCGGACCTTTAAAACCGGATGCGGGTTCAACTGTGAATTTAGCCGTGGCATCAAATCCGGTTGTGTCCTGGAAATCCGTGGTTTGCCGGATCGGATCAGAGTTTACTTTAACACGTTGTCCGTCCTTTTCTCTGAATACATCAAACGCGATATCAGCAGGATCGTCTTTCAACAGTCTCCATCCAACATAAGTTCCTTCCGGTGTTTGCATTGCAATTACACTGCGGCCCATTGGTTCCGCAGGACGCTGCTTAGCCCAACCGTTGACTTTTGGCCCTTTGACGAGCGGTGGCGGTGTGCCGGGGACCACCTGGACATCGTCCACCCAGAAATCGGATTTGCCGCTGCCGACGATACGGATATAGGCCGTGTCAACATTTTCCGGTACCGTGAAATATTCCTTGCAAGCTTTCCACCCGTCTCCGCGAGGGTTTGATGTTGTTCCAATTGCCCAGTCTATCAGCTTACCGCCACCATGTCCCACCACGTTGACTGCGCCTGCTTTGGAATCACCATTTCTTTTTATCCAGCATGAGATCATGTATGACTCGCCCGGCTTTACGGTTGTCTTTCGCGAGTTGGAAAGAGCCCAGTCTCTTTCGCCTTCATGGATAATCCGCAGGGCTCGTTCTCCGGTGTGTCGTTCCTCCGAGACCTCGATACGCCCCTTGCCTTTTTCGCGTGTCCACAATTCCCATTCGGCGACGGCATTCTTGTCCGTCAATACTTCAAAACCGGGATTCTCAACCAGGTCTGCCGCGATGCATGTTGCAGATGCGAAGGTCACGGCTAATAATAGATGCATAGTCTTCATGTCATTTTTCTCCGTTGTTTTATTTTTGTACAACTGCAAATAGATCAGGAATTACTTTATCCGGTTGTCCGCTTCCGGGTGTGAGAATGACCTGGAAATCGATAATTCCGTTTAATGGAGTTTCGACCTCGAAGCTTATCATGCTTGCTCCCTTGTTGGGAACATCCCAGGAGTTGGGCGGTACAGAGAGATCCGTAATCTTCCACACAACAGAGGCAGGGGTGACTGCACGTACCACGAGTGATTTGTCGCCATCTTTCAGAACCATTTCATTGCCATGTACTTCGCAGGTTTTGGCGCGAGTCACCATGGCCCAGCGAACTTTTGCACCTGGTTTCACTCCTTTTAGTGAATCCTGTATAACACCCGTTCGCGACGGCAATAAAGAACATGCCCTTGTTGCACTCTGTGCCTGGCCCGCATATACTTCATCGAGATTGATGACCGTGTACGGCAGGCTGGGC
>MHBM01000089.1:0-209 GCA_001804885.1 Lentisphaerae bacterium RIFOXYA12_FULL_48_11 | reverse complement strand
CGAACTTGACGATTTTTCCGTAACCCTTTGCAACGTGCAGCTGGCCATCAATTGTAACCAGGTTGTGGCTTGCACTGTTCAGCCGGAAGATCTTCCACCTGTCTGAGTCCTGTCTGGAACTCCACAGGCTCATTCCCAGTTTTTCGATCGAGTAATAGCTCTGGGAGCCGAGGTCAACAGCCCAGCGCAGGCCATCCGCCTCGTAAATG
>MHBM01000088.1 GCA_001804885.1 Lentisphaerae bacterium RIFOXYA12_FULL_48_11 | reverse complement strand
CCAAGCCTTTGTCTTCAGATTCAGGTAATAACACACCTAAACATTTCGAATACAGATTTACTTTGCAGCATTCCACTGCTTGCGGACAAACGAGACGCTGTCCCGGATTAACTGCTCATTTGAATCAAACAGTTTGCGCCAGATCTTCGTAGCCGCCGCTAATCCCGGCAATGCATCACCAAAGGCCTCCACGACAATCCACCCCTCGTACCCGGTCCCGCGCAGCGCCTTGAACGTGGCCTTCCAGTCAATATGGTCCTGGCCCGGTGTGCCTCGATCATTTGCACTCACATGGAAGTGATTGATAATCTTTCCATATTTCTTTATTGCACCAACCGGATCCTTCTCCTCTATATTGGCATGGAAAGTATCATAATGAAGTCCCACATTCGGCCTGCCAACCCTCTTGACTAGATCCGCGCTCGCGGCTTGCGTGGTTACAACATATGCTTCAAAACGGTTGAGAGCCTCTATTCCAAGCTTGACCCCAGCACTCTTGGCATAGCCCGCAACAGTGCGCAGCATATCAGCTGCTCTCTTCTTCTCAATTTCCGTCGGAGCCTTCCCGCTGAAATGACCTATCACCTGGTATAGTGCCCCACACATTACTTCTGCGCCCACGGCCTCCGACCGATCAATCATAAGTTTCATGTTATCAACAGCTGCCTGCCGAACCTTTTTGCTGTCGCTTAACGGATCGTATGCCATATCCAAAATCGCCATCGCAGAAGTTCTACCCAGGCCAATGCCGTCCAGCATCCCGCCCAGCTCCTTATAATGAGAAACCTTGCCTTCCATGACAGGGATTTCCACACCATCGGCCCCGGCCTTCTTGACAATCTTCAACTCCGGGAGATGCTCACGTGTAACGAGCGACGAACAAACCAGCATATTGAAGCCAACTTTCATCTTACTCTCCTTTTCTGCTCATAATTTCAAACAAGAGACATGGACCGCCGACCAAATTCATCAACATTTAACCACTAACAGGCAATCCATACCAAGGAAAAAATATTAAACTCAACAGCAGCAGGGCGAAAGTCTCGGCCCCTTTACCTCATTTTGCAGCACTTAGAAACAATCAAGCGACATTTCCCGATCATCCCTCAGCAATATCTAACTCCTTCAAAGTCTTACGGAGCCAGGCAAGCGACTTCTCGATCATGGGCCCGCCTGCACCTTCGCACTCCATGCTTAACACTCCGTTGTATCCATTATCCCTGAGAATCGTCAGGCATTTCCGGATGTTATCCGCATTCACTCCATCACCAATCGCACAATGACTGACAGCAATACCCGTCTGCGACCCACGTACCGCAGCCGCCAGCGTCTCGGAAACATCCTTTACATGCACATGACTCACCTTCTTGACGAACTTCGCAAGAAATGCAACAGGGTCCTGCCCGGCAATAAACGTGTTCCCGGTATCCATGTTCATCCGCAAATACTTGCTGTCAACAAACGCCTGCATCTTCTCCATCATTTCCGGCTTCGTTGTGAAGTATCCATGTGGCTCGATGTTCACAATCATCTCGTAAGCATCGGCAACTTCCATGATCTGTTCGTAGCTGCGCTTCATCAAATCAAGCGCTTCCGGATCCTTCAATCCCTCCGGCGCATGCAGTCCATCTGTTGTATCCACGCACGGACAGCCGGCCAGCTTTGCCCAGGAAATCGCCTTTAGAACATATGGCACTCCGCGTAATGGACCATCCTGCTGCGACAGCGGGTAAGCCGCATCAACCTGCGAGAACTGCAAACCGTATTTTGCCATTTTCTTTCTCAGAAGAACCGGATCTTCGTACATCGCAACGTGCGGCTGGTAACCCAATCCGTGTATCCAGCTTACGCCATCAATCAGCCCACACTCTATATAATGTACCTTGTTTTTCTGGGCCCATTCCAGGCAGGCCTCAAAACTCTTGTAGCTCGAATTGAACGCATCGGTATGAAATCCTATCTTCATTGTTCCACCTTTCTCATTTGATTTCTCTTCAGCCGCTCCTGCTTTCTTCAACCCGATCTGCGCCACAACCACAGCTGCACCAGCCGCAGCCATGAACCCGCGCCTTCCCATCACCGCCACTCGTCTCTTCTCGTTCTGCATACTCATCCTCCTCCTTCTTTATTTACTCAACTCCAAGCCCTGACATCCAAACCCAAAATTTCTTAACTCATCCCGCACAGCGGGATGTGGAAACGTGTTTCGCATTTTGTTTCCCTGCGGAGGGATTTCGCTTCAGATTGCCTCAGAAGCAAGGCGTCGCAGGTTCCGCTGGATACACATCCGCGGAACCTGCGACAACACAGCTAATGAGACGATATCAAGCGAAAGCAATCCGCACAAAATGCGAGACACTGATTCTTCCTCACTCCATCTACTCCTTCGGCTCCAAGCCTGCAGCCCAGGCACACGCCCGGCGAAACAGCTTGCGAACCGCCTCCGGCTCAAACGCCTTGGGATCATGCCCCAGCACACTCTGGAAAACCCGCCCCTTCCCGTACTCACGGGTAAACGCCATCGGATAATCCTTCTTGTCAACCTTCGATGTCGCCTTCGCTATAACATGAATCGGTTCATTCCCGTCCAGACACGTGTACAATTCGTCGAATGTAAGAAAGTCCTCCATCCCGGCTGTTATCGAATGCTGCTTGTCAACAATCTCAACCTTGAATTCGCCTCTTGGATCATGTCCACGAAACTTCGGATTCCAGACCCGGCCAGCCACCTTTACAAACTCCGGCCAGTCCTGGAACGCACCGCATGTGAAGTGTACCATCACCAAGCCAGCCCCTTTTTCAACCGCCTTGCGCAGGCCCTCCTGCGCCTCTGGCCCCGGGCCAGGATTCTTCCAGTTCATATAGTTCAGAAGTATTGCGTCATAATTCTTCAAGTCCTGAGATGCCAGGAATTTCGGATCCTCCGTAACAGTCACGTGCATGCGTTGATCTTTGCTGACGGCATCACGCAGTATAGGTTCAAGAAGATTCCACGGATGACCCGGATAATCACATCCCGTGACAAGCAGTATTTTTTTCTGACCTGCTTCTGCCGGCTTGTCACTTATAAGCACGTTCGATCCAGCCGGAGAATCAGCCGCATTTGAACCAACAAGCGCAGCAAGCATGACAAAGATTATCGCATAAAAAGTTATATTGAGTTTTTTCATAAACAATACTCTCCCATTAAAAGCTAACCAGCCCCATTATCATGTCCCTGGGATCAGCTTAGTCACTCCCGGCACGGCCACTGGATAATTCCCATCGGCACCCGGCTTCACTGGCGGTACAGTGTTGAAATCACAATCACGCGGTTCAAAAGCAAAATCCGCACTGATTGCTTTTTTCCAGCTCAACTGATTCCCCGTGTAGCAGACAATCTGACCAAGCACGGCAACCATCGTGCTGTTCGCCATATAGCTGCCGCTGTTTATCGGTTTACCTGCCCTGATGGCAGCAAAAAGAGCCTTGTGCTCTTCCTTATAAGGGTTCGGGAATGGTCCGGGATAATCCCAGTTCGTCTCTCCCTGTATCTTGTGATTCAATAGAGATGCACGCCCCTTTGTTCCATAAATATAATCAGACACTCCCCCGTAACAGTTCTTCTGAGTCCTGCAAAGAGCGTACATTTTCACCCCATTCGCATACTCATAAACTACCGAGTGATGATCAAAGGAGTCGCCATAGATTTCACCGAATGAAGCTGAACGACCGGCCAGTCCATGTGCCTTCAGCGGGGGCTCTTCGTGCATCGCCCAGCAGGCCTTGTCAACACTGTGCACAAGAGACTGAATCACATCATCACCGCTTAACCATGAAAAATGGTACCAGTTGCGATACTGGTATTCGGCCTCACTCCAGCCCGGCTGTCTTGCAACCAGCACATACGGGGCACGCAGAAAATTGACCTCCATTGACACGATATTTCCAATCATACCATCATGAATGCGCTTCATCGTCTCCTGAACACCAATGGCATAACGATTATGCAGGCCCGAAAGGACACACAACCCTTTTGTCTTGGCAAGATCAGCAGCTTCCTGCGTGGCACGGATACCAACCGGATCTATTCCGTGCGGCTTTTCAACAAACACATGCTTGCCGGCATCCACTGCAGCGCGCATGTATTTCGGATGGAATTTAGACGAGCATGCAATCAGCACCACGTCACTGGACTCTATGACATGCTTATAGCCGTCAAAACCAACGAACTTATGATCGGCATCCACCTGTGTCCTGTCAGGGCAATGCGCCTTGATCTTTGCCAATGAAGATTCCAGTCGATCGGAAAAGATGTCCGCCATTGCCACCAGCCTGACGCCGGGATCCGCATCCAGCGCATCCATGGCAGCCCCCGTCCCGCGCCCTCCGCATCCTATCACGCCAACCTTAATGATGTCGCTTCCAGCCGCCCAGGCACTTTTACCCAGGTCAACCGCCACCGCTGCCGCGGCAAAACCAGCTGATGTTTTCAGGAATTGACGACGCGATGTTGAGCCTGCTTCTTTGACTGAATTATGCATGTTTCTTTCTCCTAATGGTTATAATGTTCTATTTAATTATTCGTTAAGCCTTAAGGCCTTCCAGACTCACTGTTAGTTTCTTATTCTCCCTGATCAATTCATCCATGGTCAGGCATTTTCTCCGCGCTGATGCCTCACGGCCGAGGATTGCGGTCAGGTGACCATCAACAGCACGTTTCACCGTCGCGTTTTCGAAATGACCTTCGGTAATATTCCTGTAGAAGTCGGCTACATTTCTTTCCGCGCCTTCTTTGTATATGCCGCCGCTGACAGCACCAACATGATGCTTATCGCCTCCACGCACATACACCTTGCCGCCATATGCAATGCGCGCCGTGGCCTTAACGCCAAAGAAACTGGCAGACAAATCGCTGAAATCAGCATTGTTGTTGAGTGACTGAAGAACATGAGTCCAAAGAACCCCGTCGTCATATTCGAATACGACACCACATGCATCTATGCGATCACCATTGGGATTCGCCCGGCAAATCCTGGAACGCCCGCATGCCGAAACCGCCCTTTTACCCATGACCCACGTTATGCCGTCTATAATATGAATATCGTAGGAAAGAATCGTATCACCGCTCAAGGCAATGTCCGACAACCACACCACATGTTGCAATCTGCTTTCAATTGTCGGACCTTTTGGCGGATCGTTCCATGCCGCAGTCTTCCCGAAAGAGAGTATGTGAGCAAGGGGGCCCAACCCGCCTGCATTGATTCGGGAAGCTACCTCTTTATTCCCAGGATCAAGAGGAAGCTGGTAATCAACAAGGAAGCACCGGTTCTTCTTTGTCGCTTCCTCTGCAGCCGCGCCAATCGCGAGGGTTCCCGGAACATCAACCGCCACCGGCTTGGCAATATACACATGGCATCCCGCATCAACTGCGGCCTTGGCCTGTTCCGGATAAAAATATGGCACATCAAGAATCGCCAAAGCCTCGACCCCACTGTCGATCACCTTCCGGTAGCCAGACAAACCGGAGAAGCATCTTGCCTTATCCACTCCGAACGCATCACCCAGCTTGTTAGCCACTTCAGGGAAATAGTCGGCAACCGCATGGATGTCGTAACCACCATGTTTCTTTATAAAACCACCCACGAAATTCCCACGGTGTCCGCCACCAATGATACCCAATTTTATCTTCCTGGAATATTCCACAGGCTTCTTCTCTTCTTCCTTTTTCTCCTCCGCTCCAAGGACCGATGCACCGGCAAGGACCGCAGATGTCATCGTAATTCCAAGAAACTCACGGCGTGAAACCGTATTATCGATCTTCTCTTTCATGCGATTTCCTCCTTTCATCGATTCGCACCCCATCATGTTGCAAACGGCACCCCGACTGATCGTTTATATTTATTTCTGATCCTCCATAAATCTCTCATATAGAGCGACGGCTTTGTCATCCGAAACATCTCGATCAATGATCAGTCGCGACTTCACGTCGGCCGATTCACCGGGTTTGAAATCGCGACCAAACAACGATAAATAAACGGAGCGGTGGCCTTCTTCGTCGTGGGGTGAGGCAATGGCAAAACAATTCCGTTCTTGCGCCATCAGGATCGCAGCCATCCCTTGAGCCGCATCACGTCTCACCGCCAACGGCGCGGCAAACATTGGACGGATTGTCCATTCAACCGGATGAGGCGGCATCTTCCACCGACCATCCTTGATTATTTTAACAGATTCCTCATCGCGCGGGAACATATGCCATACTGCATCACTCTTGCTCGCACCGATGAATGCCTTTTTGCCGCAGGCAACAGGATCCTTGGCATAAACCAATGTTTTTGGAAACCCTTCAAAATAGGACGCCAGAAAAACCTCAAAACGCTTCAGGTCCTTACGGGCAGTCACACTAGTGGTCAGATCAAGAGTGTTAGGAGCCGACCAGTGATAGACCGCCATCATGTCAAACGGGTGTTGATCGTCGGCTGACCACTTCACCTCCACATCGCATCCACCGAGCAATCGCGTCTCACTAGCCCAATCCCACCCCGCCGTACCGTAACGCATGTGATCGTCAAGCAGCCTGTAGTGCGAAAACAATCCGGGCGATTTTGTCAATGCCGTGCCGGTCCTGCAATCAGAGGCCGGAAACAGTCCCCTGGACTGTCCCTTTGCATGCAACGTGCCGCGTAGAACACCGGTATCAAAACTGAATTCCTTTTCGACAGCTGTAAACGCGAGATTGTTTGCGGCCGCAAATGTTGCCCGCGCAAAACCTGCCATGGTTGCGGCAAATATGCCAAAAGAGAATTGCCGGCGGGAACAAATTCCATTTCTTTCCATGTATTCGTGCATGATTGCCTCCATTTCTATAGCTCCGTCACCTATCTTCAAACGCTTTCAACTTCTGCCATGCCTTCATGGAGCAGGACAGATGTTCGAGCGCATTACCTGGAATGCCGTAACACATTAAACCTATCGGCCCGCGATAATTTATTTCGCGAAGAACTTTTAAGAGCTGACCGTTATCAAAATCCCCCTGATCCAGCGGCTGAATCAACCCGTTGGTCCAGGCTTTCGCCCCCATGCTCGCTCCGTTGAGAGTGACCAAAAAGATTTTCGCAGAATTCTGACGAAGCACAGGCTGGTAATCCTTGTCACCATCAACCATAAGCCAGTGACAAAGATTGAAATTAACCCCGACATCTGGATGGTTCACTTTCTCAACCACTTTCAAGGCAAACAGGAGACTCTCCGTCCAGTCATTCTTATGATGGTAAACCGAAATCCGCAATCCCGCGTCAGAGGCCAGATTGCCAAGCTCACGCAGGATCGCAACAGCCTTCGCCTCACCCCTTGCATCAGCAGGAGGAAGTCCCTGCAGCAGAACACAAATTGTTACCGAACGGCCTTTCAGCCTGGATACCAAATTCGTAAGCCTGGGGTCATAGGCCTGCCCGGCGGAAGGATTGATGTTAATTCTTGTGTACAACATGCACACCCCAAGCCCGGCATTATCGATGATCTTGAGGTTTTTATCCAAGCTATCATCGAGCCATAAAGGATATCCAATCCCTTCAAAACCCAGACTCCTGACCATTGTAACCTGTTCCGGCAAAGAACGTTTCCGGCTGTCACTGATCTCAAAGCAAAGAGGAAAAAATGGATTCTGCATGCGCGATGACACAGTTTCGGTTGATTTCCGGCATGTAGCTGAACATGAAACCAGAAACACCATGGCGAGCCCTGCTGACAGGAAAACAAGGAGTTTCGCAACAGGTAACCGCCTCAAAACCATACCAGCCAGTATGGTATTGAGCCGCAAGAAACGCCTGACAAGATCCATGTTGGTTACCTCCCTGCAGAATAAAACATGCTTCTTCTTTTCAATTCGGACAGCCAAGGACCTCCATGAGGCCTTCATAAACGGCCTTTTCCTCGGCAGAAACATCAAAATCAGGTTCTATGATAGTGCGCAGTTTTATGCCTTCAAATGCAACCAGCATCAGGTCAACCACCCGCCTGGCATCAACAGCATTTGTTTTACCGGCATCTTTTGCTTTCTGGACCAGCATTATGAAATATTCCCTGACGTGGTCGTAAAAACCCGCCCAGCTTTTCTTGATATCCTCATCGTAGAGGGCCAGCCCCATTATTCCGAGCGTAAACACCCGATTCTTGCTATCAACCATACAGTGCCTGATGGAATAACGAACAGCCTTCTTAAGCCGTTTCTCCGGATCCTTGACACTGGCAAGCTCATGATCCATCTGCTCTTCCCAATTCCGGTAATAAAGCTCACAGGCCGCAAGAATAACCGCTTTCTTGGTATCGTAATGCCAGTAGAGACTGCCCTTGGTACAGTTCGAATGCGCGGCAATCATGTCCATGTTCACATTATTGATTCCATGCAGAGCAAAAAGGTCAAATGCACTTCTTGCCAGTCTCGACGACATGTTTTTTGTTATAAGCGTCATTCATCCCCTCCGGGCAAACAACCATACCAATCAGTATGGAAGAACCATACTGCCCGGTATGGTAAAGGTCAATAATTTTTTTATTATTTTTTCACTGCCCCATTCCCGGGAAGCTCATCAGCATACATCGAACAGGCTGCCTCTTTATCAAAAGCACAACGCAGGCGGCTGCAACAGCTCATAACATCAATTAGCACGCTGGAACCAGTTCAAGACAGAACCGACAATCACCATTCTTTCCAAGTAAAACAGCTAGACACTATTTACCCCACCGTTTATTATCTCGCCCGATGTGTGGATTTGAAGTACCGTTTTTGATGGTGCGCGAAACAAAAAAAACTCCTGTATTAAAGGGGAGAGTATCATGTTAGTTTTCTGGGTGGCTATTTCATTTGCCGTGGGTATTGGCATTTATACCTACTTAACGGCAAAAAAACACCTGGTTGACCCGACCTTAAAACAAATGTCCGATACTATTGATGAGTTCCTGGATGGCAAGGGTGGCCCTTACGACTGGCATGATTTCGTTACTCATCATTCCTATAAGGATCCATACCTGGAAAGCATCCGCAAGGAATGCGCGTCTATCGCCAGGAAGTACCCTTCTGAAGAAAAGAAAGACTGGTGCAATGAACACGGCAAGAACGAACTGCTGAAAATTTCCGAACGCATCAGGGATGAATTCAAGAAGACTGTAGAAGCCCGCAAGAAAGCTTACGCCGAATCCAAATCCAAACTGCCCCAAGGTAACAAGCAACCAGTCCAAAATAAAGGAACTCCCGGGAAAAGTCCATTTGGAGTCAAAGGACCGTTCGGCAAGGGGCCGATGGGTAAAGGTTTAATGGGCAAAGGGCTCTCAGGGAAAGGACCCAAAACCGCTGTCACCCAGATGCTCAATGCACCTCTGATAAACACGGCAGCTCCTCTGCCTCATGTAGCACCTGTAATCGTTCCCGTTGTTAATGCACCAATAGTTAATATCCCTCAGCCAAATGCACCAGCGCAGAATATGCCTGCCGGTACAGCTCCTGTTCTAAACCCGACACCGGCACAAAATATTCCAAGCCCTGCTCCGGCAAGCGTCAATCCTCCCCCCGCACTTAATTCAGCCGCCGGCATACCTCCGCCAGTGCTCAATTTACCAAACGTAAATCCGCCGGCAGGCAACGCGCCTGTTTCCGGTACTGCCCCTTCGCTGAACACAGCTCCGGTTGCTCAACCATCCGTCAATATACCCGCGCCGGTCACCACCCCAACCGCAGTCAATTCTCCAGCAGCCAAGCCGCCTGTGGCATGATATTGCGCCACGCACTCTTTCCGATTGTCCTGCAAGCAACCATTTGACAATATCCCTGCACACAAACATAAGGAGTATTTATTATGCGTTCTTGCTCATTTGGTCTCGCAGCCATCATCGCAATTCTCTCACTCGACACCGCTGTACAGTCAGCAGATAAAAGTACTGCACAGACACTGAAGAAAAACGACCGGATTGTTTTCCTGGGCGATTCCATAACTGCGGCCGGAAAAGGTCCGCAAGGCTACATCACCATGATCAAGCATTCCCTGGAAACAACTCACAAGGATCTTGAAATTGATATTATAGGGGCCGGCATCGGCGGCCACAAAGTGCCCAATCTCCAGGCCCGCCTTCAGCGTGACGTATTGGACAAAAAACCAACCATTGTGTTTGTTTATATAGGCATTAATGATGTCTGGCATTGGAAAAAGAACAATGAAGGCGTGCTCGCAGGAGGGACAACAAAAGAAAACTTCGAAGCCGGCCTTAAGGAAATCATCGGCAAAATCAAAGACGCAAACGCTCGCCCAATCCTCTGCACTGCCTCGGTTATCGGCGAAAAAAATGATGGATCCAACGAGCGCGACAAAATGCTCGATGAATACTGCGACATCAGCCGCAAAGTGGCATCTGAAACAAAAATAGAGCTCGTTGACCTCCGCAAGGCTTTCATCGATTACCTGAAAGCTAACAACAGGGAAAACAAGCCCAAGGGCATTCTCACAGGCGACTCCGTCCACCTAAATCCCCTGGGCAACAAACTCGTGGCAGAAGAAATGCTCAAGGCTCTCGGAGCAAAATTCGTGGAACTGCCGACAGAGGCAAAGTGAAGATCCACTCGGCAAGCTGCGGGGCATCCCACCAAGAAAGGCGGGATCAGCGGAACTCCGCCGTAGTCAGCTGACGGACGAAGGCGAGCAAGAGATCACTCAAACTGCTTCCTGAATTCTGTCACCAGGGCCTGGAGCTCGCCAAGGTCTTTGCGGATGACCGCTACTTCATTCTCAAGGGCAGCAAGTCGCTCATTTTCCGCTCTGACCGCGAGGGTTGCGGGCTCGGGCTGTGGCAGGATGTCCTGTATCGGCACGGAAACATCGCCACATAATAGATGCGCATACCGGTGCTCGCGACAACCGGCCTCTTTAGGTAACTCTTTAACCAGGGCGCCATCCTTGTATTCCGTCAGGCCATGAAGAAGCACCTCGACCTGTGAGACATCCGGCAAAACGCACAGCCGCTCACAGTGGGTGCGCAATTCACCTGCAGTCTGGGGTCCGCGAAGAATCAACTCGCACATTATCGCCCTCTGCTCTTCAGTCCATGCGAACAGGCCCTCAAGATTGTGCTTGTATTTGAACACACGCGATCCCGCTGCACTGACCTGCCATGCAAGATGCCTGTCACGCATTGCATCGAGGGCTCTGACAACAGCCTTTTCATCAAGGCTCATGACTGGGTTACGATTATTTTTCTGATTACATGCCGCAACAAGGGCATTGAGCGTCAAAGGATAATACTCGGAGCTCGTTACAGACTTCTCAATAAGCGCCCCAAATACCCGCGCTTCAACGTCATTTAATAAAACATCCATGCAACACCTCCAGCCGTGGTTAAATGCGCCATCCCAACTTCCGGCCTCCCGTCTCTGATAAATGTGCCCTTACGACTTTTCGTCGATCCGCAATCTGTTATTGGTTATAACCTCTCTACAAACTCCATCCCTTACGGTACGGCGGATTGAGCCACTTGTTTGCCTCATCGCAATTGGTAAATTTCATAGCCCTCGCATCATACTCAAGCTTCTTCCCGGCCATCCTGATCGCAATCATTCCGAGCAGACCAACCTCTGAAAGCCGCGCACCATATTCAAACGGTGAACTTGCCTGCCGGCCTTCTCGAATAGCATTCAGCCAATCCTTGTAATGGCCTGCCTTGACTCTAGGTATTGTCTTCTCCGGCCTCTTGTATTCCTGCATTGCTTTCTCTGGAATCAACCGGCAATCCCCGGCGCCATGCGATCCATGCATGATCTTCCCTTTGGTTCCAATCACGATCGCCCCTGTCTCAGGCACCTTTCGCCCCTCCTCCAGCTCAGCTGGACGGGGAAGTGTACGTTGACCATCATACCAGACAAGCTTGACAGGACCGCGATTCCCCTTAGCGGCAAATTCATAAGTAATCTGCGATCCCTCAGGATAAAGACCAGCATGTTTTACAGGATCAAAGTTATCAGCTTCCGCCTGTATTGATGTCGGCATATCCAGGTCAAGCGCCCAGAAACTGGGATCCACAACATGGCACACCCAGTCACCGATGGTCCCGCTGCCATACTGTGTCCACCCGCGCCAGGTCCATGGAAGATAATCATTATGATACGGCCTCTCGGCAACAGGACCCTGCCACAAATCCCAGTCAAGCTCCTTCGGTACCTCAGGTTTTTCGCTCATCACCTTCTCGATATTCCGAATACGGCAATAAACGTCCTTGAATGCGCCACAGGCAGCATGCACCTCCCTGACCTCGCCAATGGCGCCAGCCCGTACCCACTCCACAAAATTACGGATTGATTCTGATGAATGCCCCTGGTTTCCTGTCTGGGTTATAAGTTTTCGGTCAATCGATTCCTTGCTCATTGCCCTGATTTCCGCAACCGAATGTGCCAGTGGTTTCTCGCAAAAAACATGTTTGCCACGCTTCATGGCCGCCATGGCCGCCACAGCGTGAGTGTGATCAGGTGTACCCACCAGCACTGCGTCAATTTTGTCACCCATTTCGTCGAACATCTTCCTGAAGTCCCTGAAGCGTCTGGCATCCGGCCATCTCTTGAAGGCATCGACAGCACGACGATCATCCACATCACAAAGCGCCACGATATTCTCGTCAGCCATATTACCCAGATCACTGCCGGCCTGCCCGCCCGTACCAATTGCAGCGAGGTTTATTTTCCGGCTTGGCGGAGTTGAAGCATCACCGCCCACCACATGCCTTGGAACAAACTGGAATGCAAATGTCGCCGCCGCAGCCGACTTGAGAAATAAGCGTCTTTTCATGATGATAATCTCCATTTAATCGATTTATGGAGTGTAGCTCATCCGGCAACCAAAAGGCAAAACTACTTTTGGGATGTATAATCCCACGCCTTGCCATTGAAGAAGCGGGCCAGCACGGCAATATTCTTGTCGTTCCCATTGAACTCATCTATCGGCTTGCTAAAATATGTTTCCACTGGCAGCGGCAGCGAATTCTCACCCGGCCTGCTGAACCCGTATATCGCATACACCTTCGTTGCAGGGTCCGACAGAACCTTCCGCGCATCATGCTTGTCTCCCCAGCCTACGAGACAAAGAACCTGCTTCGTTTTCTCACCCAGCATACCGGCAATACCTTTCATCGCCGCAGGATTCCCGCTCTCGTCCATCAGCCAGTCCACCTGTTTGTACAAATTGGAATCAATTGAAGTGGGATCAGAAACCTTGTTACAGGACAACCAGATAACGCAGTCCGGATTTGTCTTTTTGGCTGCATCACGGATTTTCGCCCAGCATCGATCAATCGCCCTTCTCTCATAGGCCAGCTTGTCTTCCTTGCTGAGCTGCTCCTCGCCCGGAAATTCCTTTCCCATCAATTTCTTAAACAGGCCTTTTTCCGCACCCAGCCACTTTCCGCCATTTCCCGATTTGCGGGCAGCGTCTGTCGGATTCCATACCCAGTCGATCATAAATCCATCCATCCCGCTTATTCTCAATGCCTCCTCGATGGACATTGCAAGGTAATCAAGATACTCATCCGTGAACGGAATGTGATATTCACTCTTGAAACCATAACTCAGGTCCGGATGGTTCTGTCCCCACCGCGTATTTGCCGCAATACAGAAATATCCCATCACCATCATTTTTTTTGCATGGCCAAGCTTCACAACCTCAGGCAGGAAATCATGTTTCATACCGGGCTGTTCAGGAATCTTGCCGCCCTTGAACCAGGCGTAACCATTGCAGGAGACTGCAAATGTCTGGATCACGTTTGCACCCAGTTTCTCATACCACGCCACGTGAGCGGCCGGATCGGCATCGCCCCAATGTCCCGGCCCGGCAAATCCATTGACTCCTTTTGGCCCCCAGTTGAAATCAATACAAAATGCCTTGATCTGCTTGTTAAGTATCTCTTTCTTCCACGTGTCCCCGGTTTGGTCTGCAAGCTTACGCAACCTTACATTCCGGAAATGGATTTCGTCACCTTCGGCAGTCAGACAAAGTGGCCCGGCCACCTGATCGCATTTCGTCGCGCGATTCACTTCAATTCCGTTGATACGCAGAGTCACCTCCGCACCATGCGCAATAATCTCATAAATGTTCCATTCGCCGACCGGCTTCTCATGGTCGGAAGTCCGCTTTAGATTCGTTAACCGCCCCTGCTGTGGATTTTCCACAACCGATTTGCGTTCTGCAGGGCCGTCCAACTCAAAGCCACCCAATCCCCAGAAATCTCCAGCCTGTCCGGCGTTGAGTTGTGCCTCCAGGCTCTTCGGCCAGATGCGGTCGGGACCGGACATGCGCATCAGCACCCCCGCCTTGCCAGGTTTTTTCCCTTCCGGTCGCTTCCACTCAAAACTCAACTCGAAGTCAGACAGTTTCTCAGCAAGAACCAGATAACCGCGTGGCTTGCCGCGACACACCAGCATATTATTCGTAAAAACCCATACATCACCAAGCGCCGTTCCTGGCTCCTCGGAAAAATTCCGCCACGCTACCGTACCAATCGCGTTCGTGGGACACACGAGCAAGTCGTTCCACCCGTTATCAGATCCTCCCTGAACCGGCGAGACAACACCAACCGCAAGGAACATAAGTAAAGATGTCATAAACCTAATACTGTTTCTTTTCATTTTGTCTCCTCACGTTTTGTACCGGACACCTGTAAAACCGGAAGCTTGTCGAACTCAAGTTTCAAAACCCAACCGGAAGTACAACGCTCGTTCACCGGAAGATGTTTTACGCGCAGACTGCGATTCGGCGTCTGGTTGTGCAGGCGG
>MHBM01000087.1 GCA_001804885.1 Lentisphaerae bacterium RIFOXYA12_FULL_48_11 | reverse complement strand
CACAGATATCGCCGGTTCCAGCGCTACCGTCAAGATCCGCTCGCTCGAACATGACGGGAAGACCTGGTTCTACGTCGTCAACACAACCGATACACCGGCAACACTTGGCATCACACTAGACAATGACAAAGTGACAGACCTGCTGACCGAAGGAAAGCCGGCAGAACTTGCAGGAAAGACACTGACACTGAAACTCCAGCCCTACCAACTCAGATCCTTCAATGCTCCGGCTAAAACAAACGTCAGAAATATCTCGAACTTACGTTAGCAGGAGAAATCATGAACTCCAATAGTACTAACTGTGACTTTCAAAAAGTGGTCCTGTCGGCGCCAGATGGTGCTCAGGCAGAACTTTATCCTTACGGTGCACACGTTACATCGTGGCGTCCAGCAGGTGACATGGAACGCTTGTTCTTAAGCGAGTGCGCCGAGTTACGATCGGGAATAGCTATCCGCGGAGGTGTGCCGATTTGTTTCCCGCAATTCGCCGGGGAAGGTCCGTTACTCAAACACGGCTTTGCGCGTCTTACGATGTGGAAACTTGTACGCATTGATAAGACGAGTATTTCTGCGCAGGCCATCATGCAACTGGAAGATACGAAAGCCACGCGTGCCATCTGGCCACATGCTTTTCGAGCTACGCTGACGGTGACGGTAGGTGGACCACGCCTGCGGCTGGAGCTTGCGATACAGAATACGGGAGCCACATCGTTTACCTTCACCGGCGCTCTACACACGTATCTCCGGGTGAACGATATTGCAACAACCGTGGTGGAGAATCTGGGTGGAGTGCACTACCGCGATGATGTAACGGGCGAGAGAGATGTTGTACAGACCGGATCTGACCTCTGTTTCACCGGCGAAGTGGACCGGGTATATCGTCAAGTCCCGGCACAGGTGGTGGTGCGCGAACCGGAGCGAAGCATGATTGTACAATCTAATGGCTTTTCCGATATCGTGGTATGGAACCCTGGCCCAAAGCTTTGTGCGGCGCTCCCGGACATGGAGCCGGCTGGTTATCGCCGCATGGTATGCGTAGAGGCGGCTGTGGTCAGCATGCCTGCAGAGGTGCCGGCCGGTGCCACCTGGTACGGGATGCAGGAATTAAGGTCCGGAAACAAGGATTAAGATAATGACTTTTACAAGAAATGTGATCCTCTATGCCAGCATCCTTTTTGCCTGCGGGATAGGTATTGCCAGCGCCAAAGACTGGCCTGAGTGGTGTGGACAAGCCTCGCGTAATATGGCTGCAAAGAGTGACCAGAGGTTGCCGGATTCGGTTGATTGCGGCATACAGAACGACGCAGGTGAGGTGGACATCCAATCAACGAAGAATGTCAAGTGGGTTGCCAGAATTGGCCGGCGAACCACCGGTAGCCCCGTGATAAGCCGGGGCAGAGTGTTTGTAGGGACAATATGGGAAGGTGGAGACGAAGCATGCTTCCTGTGCCTGGACGAAAAGACCGGCAGCCTGCTCGGTTCATTCATTTGTCCCAAGCCTTCCAGAGGCAAGCTGGAAGCCTGGGCCATCAGTTCAACCCCCACTGTTGAAGATGATCGGCTGTACTTTGTGAGCCCACATCAGGAAGCAATGTGCATTGATCTGAAAATACTTCTGGGCAAACACAATCCCGGTGAAATGAATGACAAGGCAACTATCGAACAGCTATCTCTGAAGAGTATTCTCTGGCGATATGACATGTTTGAAAAGCTCAAGGCTTATTACCACCACACGGCAAGTTCCTCCGTACTGGTACACGGAGACTATGTATATGTATGCACCGGTAACGGGCGCTCCTGGGTTCCCGGGCGGATACCATTCTCTCCGTTGACCCCCAGCCTGATCGTATTCAACAAAATGACGGGTCAACTAGTCGCGCGCGATGACGAGCAGATAGGAGAACAGATCTACAGGGGACAATATACATCCCCGTCCCTTGGTATTGTGAACGGAAAGGCTCAGATTCTCTTTGCCACTGGAGACGGCATCTGCCATGCCTTCGAACCGGTTGATCCGACGGCACATGTTGTGCCAGACCGCTGGACAAACACAAGCCTGCGCGGACCCATTGTGTATTTCATCGATGTCAGGGAAAAGGACACCGGCGGGCTTTTGCCATCGGAATATGCTCGTTCAGTTAATCTTCTTTCGACCTTGCCCAACCCCGCTCTTCCGCTTGAGTTCCGCTTTTCGATGAATGTGCCGGCGACCACACCCATCGACGTCATTCCGACGGCCAGCGTTCCCGACGTGCCTGTTCTAAAAAAGATATGGTGGTTCGACTGCATTCCATCGGATTACAAGAAAGTCCCATTCTATCCGCATCAGATCAAGGGAGACGGCCGCGGGCATCCGTGCGACATCATCGGCACTCCGGTCTTCCATAGCAATCGTGTCTACGTGGCAATTGGCGGTGATCCCAATCACGGCGGAAGAGACAGCAAGGGAAGGATTGTCTGTATCGATGCAACCATGACCGGCGACGTAACGGAGAAGGCAATGATATGGTCCTACACCAACATGAATCAGAGCGTCTCCACCGTGGCAGTAGCTGACGGCCTGGTCTTTGTCGTGGATAGTGCCTACACAGTCTATTGCCTGGATGCCGACACAGGCCATTGTTACTGGACACATTCAGCCCGGCAGAATGCAACGTGCTTCAGTTCACCGCTCGTTGCGGATGGAAAGGTGTATATCGAGAAAACCATCCTGGCGGCGACCAGAAAATTTGAATTACACGATGGAATCAATAACCGTCAGCTCACGGAATACAGCAGCCATTGCGTTGCCAACGGAGTAGTATTTGCAGTTATCGGAAGGCGCCTGTGGGCGATATGCGATAAATCCGACCATACAGAGAGATGATAAAACGCACGGCTAACCATCCTACTTGGCAGACGTCTTGTCCGGCGACCCGTACCGTGTTGCGTACATGGTCGCGCCTATTGCCTGAGATGCAGCAACCAGCTCCGGATATGGCTGGTCTGTGACTGTCAGAAAACCTATCTGGTAATTCTCTCCGTCTCCACGTCCTGTAAGTGCCTGGTCCCGCCACTGGAACCAATGCGTGCCGACATACCTTGGATGGTTGAGACATGAGATTAGGAAATTCCTGTAGCATTCCGCACGCTCAGCCTGGCTCCCTGTCGATACCAATCCTGTGTGGAATATCCCGCGATCCAGGGCACCGAAATGAAATTCACCGTTAATTATCGGCTTGTCATCGCTGTCGACAGGAAGATCCTTGTTTACGGACTTACTGTAAGTGTTGACGCTCACCACATCACAGTATTTAGCGGCGGCTCGGTAGACTGACGGCGCACCCCACGCAATACGACAGCCAAGGTAGAGTTTGTCGGGCGCTGCGGCTTTGACCGCATCGCGAATGACACGGAAATACTGCTCAGCAATTTCCTTGTGGAAACCTTCGAGGTCAGGACCGCAGAGCTTCATGTCAGGCTTGTTCGTACTGGCTATGAAAGCATCCCACTCCGCGAACGAAGTACCCCAGACTTTATTCAGTTCACCGATGCCACCATACTTTTTCTCAAGCCATGATTTCATTGCCAGTTTCGACGGCTGGGTAGCAGGCGACAATAGCGAGGAAAGCGCGAGCGATTTATCATCCTTGCCCCATGAAAGTTCGTTGTCCACAAAATAGCCTATGCACCATGGGTCATTTGCGGTACCGATCTTTTGCTGATCAATGGCGCGTGCACGGATGGTATCGGAAAACTCCCGCGAGAATGGATCCGGAAACTTACCCCACCAACCCTCGGAGCCTTCGATACGCGGCCCGCTTGTCCCGAAAGTGGCGGTATACGGCGTGCGCTTTAAAAGGTAGACTTTTGGATCAGACCAGTTGGCAACGGTATTGAGCCCCCAGGCCCGAATACGCTGGTGCGCCATATCGGCAAAAATATCCGGCCAGTTTGCGCCATACTTGCGGAGCATGTTGGAACGGGAAAAATCAAAAGTCTTGAACTTACCCCTGTCCTTGTAAAAGCCGTGAGGAGCCCAACTGCTCGAGCCATAGAAAGCAGCAAAAGGCGAATCTTTCTCTGGCAGCCATGAGAAATATTTCTCACGATCACTTATGCCGGTATCCGAACTCGGACGGACACAATCAACACCATGCGAGAAGAAAAGACGGCCATCGGGATCCACCAACCACCACTTGCCATTCACCTTTTCGGTACGGAAGTGACCGGTGGCCTTCAATAACGGACCTTTAGTCCAACCTCCCCATGCGTTACGGTCATCTGGGCCCTTGGACTCTGCAAGTTCTCTCATCTCTCGTTCTTTTGCTGCCTGCAATTCAGTCTCAGAATGTACTTTCCCGGGCCAGTCGGCATGGACAAACTGCCCGAACATGTCCACAAAGGGAAGGAAGCCTTCTGCTTTCATTAAGGCAAGCGGCTTTTCCTCAGCTTCAACCTTGAGAACCTCAAACGTGGCTGGCATTTCAAGCTTGTTCAGAAAAACATGAAGCTCAGCTGTCTTGCGTATATTGAAAGAACCTCCTTCGATTGCCGCAGGAAAGCCCCGCATTCCCACCAGATCAAGAGACTTGTCCAGAACCCACGGAGTCTGTCGAAGGTTTGCCACGATTACACCTTTTTCGCCGGGTTGAATCAGAACATTACCTCCAGGAGCGTGCCCCTTCTGATCACGGTTCTTTACGCTGAGACTGACTATCAGCGATCGCGTGTCAACGTTGCGTACAGTAACGCGTAACACACCATATGCAGAAAGATCACGTTCACCCTGTTTGAAAAAAATTGTAACTCCCGGCCAGTTGTAACCGACGCCGGCATGGACACGAACAACACGCTGGGTATCAACAGAGATTTCAGAAGCATTGTGTTTTCTGACATCAGCCTCGTCCGACGGCCAGATGGTCAATGTTCCGGCCCTCAGACTTGAAACAACAAGAAAGGTAGAAAACACGGTGAAGAAAAACCGTAGATTCATGAGTCATCCCTAATTAGTGGTTTATGTTGACGGCAAATTGAAGCACAAAGCCACCAACACACCAAGGAGAAAAGCTGTCAGGCTGATCAAACTCAGCGCTGTTCACAAATCATGGAATCCGGCCTGGACAATGCTGCGGCGAAGTCTCATTAACGCATCAACCGTTGTCTGGGGAATCAAGCCATGGTTATCCGGCGGTGCGTCGAGCAGAAAATTGACACCGGCTTCGAGACAGGCATGAAACTGGGCCAATACTTTCTGGTCATCCCTCGGGGATTGCCCATCCACCCACCACCACGACGGCATGATGGAATCGCAAAACTCACCGGGTATGTAGTATTCCTTCCCCTCAACGGTCTTCCAAGGGGAATATCCCGTTTTCGAGGGCAGCGTTCTTTCGAGAGAAACAAGATCTGTCGGCCAGATTTTGTCGACCGGAACCTTTGTGCCGTCGTGAAATCCGCCGTTCATCAGGATGACGGCGTTTGGCTGGAGCCGCGCCATATGTTCGTACAGGAACGTTCGGTAACCACGACCCAGAACGTGGGGAATATCGATCCACACCTCAGCGATCGAACCGTAACCGGTCAGCAACTCGGTAATCTGGTTCGTCATGAACGTCTGATGCATCGACGTGACATACTTCCAATCATCCGCTGGCGGACGTCCATCCAAGTGTCGGAAATCAACCGAAGGATAATACAACCCCGGACGAATACCGCATTTCTCACACGCCGTGACGTATTTCTCAACGACATCGGTCTTGTTGCCGCTGTTGGCAACCGTATAGTCGGTGTATTTGCTTGGCCACAGGCAAAAGCCCGGATGCCGTTTGGCTGTCAGTACGGCGTATTTCATCCCCGCATCCCTTGCCACAGAGATCCATTGCCCGACATCGAGTTTGTCCGGCGCATAAACAGCCGGCGGTATCTTCCGCATCTCATCCGTGACCTTCCCATGGATTGTACCACGGTAGAACGCCTGAATGTCATATGAAATGAACATCCCGTAACGCAGGGCTTCAAATTGTTTGAGCCGCTCCAGAGTCAGACGCTGGTCACCGCGGCAACCAGCTCGTTCTGCCGCTCGAGTATTGATTGCCACGGAGCCCGCCACCGCTGCAGCGCCTTTGATAAAACCGCGACGATTCAGCTGTTGCCTGGTCATAAAAGAAGTCCTCCAGTTGAATATTGCTCGATAATCATGGACCCAATGATTATCCTAACTCATTTCAAACACCAAATGTAATTTTGCGCAATAAAACTGGATAATTGCGCAACCGGCATAGATACCAGAGAGTGGAAATGATCACAGGATGCCGACCCGGCTTTATCTACCATGAACCCTGTCCCGGTATTTATGCGGCGTCAGACCGGTGTCACGCTTGAAAATACGCGACAGGTATTCCGACGAGCCAAATCCTGAACCAGCGGCAACGGCGGAAACAGACATGTTCGTTTCCGCCAGAAGCTGTTTGGCGCGTTCAAGGTGCACGCGCCGAATCTCGGCTGCGGGAGTTCTTCCAAGAACGTCACGAAAACGCAATTCAAGCCGGCGGCGCGACAGTGAAACCGAACGAAGCACATCGCCAACCCCTATAGGCTTGGTGACGTTGTCCCGGATGAAGGCCACCGCGCGGGCCACATCGGCATCATCGATGGCCAGGGTGTCTGTCGACTGACGCGTCACCACTCCGACGGGCTCAATAAGGACCGGCTTCCTGGGCTTGTGTCCGCCATGCATCAACCTCTCGAGCAAGGCGGCCGCTTCATAACCGATTCGTTCGGAGTTAAGAGCCACACCGGACAACGAGGGATAGCACACATCGCAAAGCACATTGTCCTCATCCCCGGCCAACACCGCAACCTGTTCCGGCACGTTCAACTCCGCGTCCCTGCACGCATTGACTACCTGCCGCGCATACAGGGTCGGCCATGCCAGAACACCGACCGGCTTGGGTAACGCCTTGAGCCATGATGTCAATGCGCACTGACGAACATCTGAATCAACCGAGGGATCCGTTTCGCCACCGGAATCGAAGACTCGGCACTCGCAGCCAGCCCTGCCCAATGCACTAACGAACTCCTGGCAATAGTTCTGCACGTAAATATCGCTATGAAGACCGTAGTAGGCAAAATGGCGGAGTCCGCAATCAAGCAGATATTCCGCCGCAAGACAGGCCGCCGCACGAATGTCAGTCGTAACCCGCGGCAGGTTCACGTCTTGAATTCTGGAGGCCGAAATATTGACGATAGGTTTCCTGATAGCCGACAAAGCCCGGGCAAGGTCATGATTATATACGCCTGCAATGATTCCATGGCCGTCCCACTTTGCCGGCAGAGGCATTGGCGCGTTGCGTCCCCAGGACCAAAGCCAGACACGCCATGATCCACACGCCCGGGAGTAGTTACCGATGCCACGGACAATCGATCGCCCCCATTCATCCGTAGTGTCCACCACCACCGCCACATACGAGACTTTTCTTCTCATCTTCATTCTGCAAGCGTACACAATACTAATGTACACTTCAATGAAGGTTCTGAATTCCGGACTGACTCCGTGAGACCCAAATCGGGCTTGACCAGGCATGGGAGCGATTGCCGTGCGGGTCGGTATCGGTTTGAATCACGCGCAGGTAGTAATAGCTCGGTCCGGCAAAGGTCTCGTCCACATACGCGAACGATACGTTCTGTTTCTGCGAACGAAGCGCATGAAGGACATTGCCATCGCGGACGATGACAATTTCTTCAACAGGGGCCGTTCCTTTGACATCCACCATAATCTGCGGTTTGCCGGCCGACTCGATCTCCTCACCCATGAAATGTCCGTTGATACGGAAATCGAGACTAATGCGGGCATGATTGATCGCGTAGTTCCGCCGGTGGCGCAGTGCGTCAAAGACAGCCTCGCACGTCAATTCCGTTGCCAGCACGGCAGTGCGGGCAGCGGGCCTGCCTTCGTGGCTGTCGCTTCCCGCCACGAAGCCGGTGCGGCCGCCGCGGTTGAGAAACTCGCGCAGGCTCTTTTCCCAATTCAGCTCGTATGTCCTGCCCTTGTGGCGACTGACATCCAGGCCCATCTCGGTATTGACGATAACGGAACTGTTCGCAGGGACGTATTCCCACTGATCTCCTGCCTCGTTGAAAAGAGCAAAGGGATGGTTGTTCTGGATCAGACCGCCCTGCCTGCGTACCGCCTCAGCCAGGGTATCGGGATTGTTGTATGCGACATCCTTCGCGCTGAAAAGATAGCCGATACGGTTCGTAAAATAGACATTCTTGTGATTGTAGAATTTCGGAGGCCCCGGAAACAGCCGCTCTGTCGGACCGTTAGTGAAACCGGACCAATACTTTGCCTGTGACGTCCATTCGTAGCCACCGATTGCGACAAAGCGTCCGGTGGCGTTGAACTCATCTGCCTTGTCCTGGACAAGCGTCCAATTTTCTTTCGGCATGCGCCACTGGGGGCGGCCATTTCCGAAATCATGATCCGTGAGGATGGCGAAATCAAGTCTGGCCACATCGCGGGCATGAGTGAAGTAGTCGTCGGGACTGCCTTTGCCGTCGGATAACGAGGAATGCCCATGCACGTCGCCCCAGTAGATGTGGTATTGGCCGAAGACTGTGCCGGTGCACAACAAAAGCAGCAGCAGCGGGCGAAGCAGGATGCTGCTCAAACTGGAATGAATGAAATCAATATTCATCAATATTATGGGAAATCCCCCGTCTAACGGGGTCAGACTGTGAAGAGTAAGTATATTGTTGACGGAGAAAGGGGATGTGTAGGTGTGGTCGCCAAGGTTTGGTTCGGTGGATATTGTCTCCTTACAAACGTCACTTCCCACTCGCCTTCTCAATCTCCATGAGACATTGACCAAAATGACGGCAATCAAGAACAGGAATGCGAGGAACGCGAGATAAATGTACATATGATCTCTGCACCCAGAGAGTAATTCTTTCTCCGATTGAGGCTGCATTAGCCACCTGCACACATCAAAGAAGTGCCAGCATCCCGCAACACAGACAACGAAAGAAAGACAAGCGTAGCCAAAACCACACGCCGAGGCCCGTTTGTCGTCTTTCGTTCTATTCTCCGAATTCATAATTTTCTTCACCGAACGACGAAAGTCAGGTTCCGAGCGGAACGCGAGGTAACCTGGACTTTCTGGTTCGGCTTGATATTTCAATGAATCGACCAGATGCAAAGCGATGGAGTACGCTAGCCATAAGGGTCTGGTAGGGCATGCCGTCTTCAACGGCAATGGTTTGAAGTTCCTCCAGATCCTTGGATGAAATACGGATATTAACCCTTCTGTTTTTGGCAAGAGTGTTTTTTGCGTAAGTGACATGACGCGCAATCTCTTGCCGACGATTTGCAGCCGGTTTCCATTCGCCGCGTTCAAACGAGTCCAGAATGTCTTGTTCTTCTTTGTCCAACTTAATCTTTTGCATTGCCTTCTCCTAAGTATTCGCGCGTTGCTTTTCTACTGGGAATGATGGTCTTCAGGAATCTGCCCTCAGCCGATTCTGTAAACGGTACCACATAGGCGTAATCGCCGACACGAATGACCAGAATTTGCTGACCAGGATGCCGCGTCTGATTCGGATGTTCGTACACATCCAGAAGATCACCGTCTTCAATATGCATTACAACTTGTTCAAAACTGATTCCTCTCTCAGTTTTGAGCTGAACATTCTTCTCTGCATTCCACTGGTAGTGATGCATGTCGAGAAGGTACTACAATGTGTGCCTTATGGCAACGTTTTATTATCACCTTTTTCATGCCGAACGTACATTTTCACCGTTTCGAGTCCGCCGCGGACGAAGAATACGGTAAAAACTTGTTGGGCTAGTTATTTAAAACGTTATCAGCGGTCAATGCCCCAGCCTTTCATTACAGAGTCTCCATACATAACAAATCCGTTATCTCCGTAATGTCCGACTCTGAGATAATACTTAATTCCTTGGGAATCAATTTCGTACTGCCATCTTCCATATTTTGTTTTGGGTAAGACTATTTGTGATTCTCTTATGTCAATGGGGTATTTGCCGTTCTTTAGTCGATAATCTTCTAATTTCTCTTTGATCTCGTTACCTTGCTTTTTAAGCTTTTTAAGATCGTCAGAATTATACAACCATGCTGGCCATGTTACGATGTTGCATACGATCAAAATGATAATTATCGTGACAAGTATGCAAATCCTTTTAAACAACAAGATTCTTTGTTGATCCTTTTCTCTTAACAAAGATACCGTTTGGATTGCTACCACAACCAGTAGAGTTAAAACAAGAAACGATAATATTACATTAACCCCTGTAGGCATTTATGATTTCATTCCTATCTCTTCAAAGCCCAACACACGTATTTAGACTGAATAAACTTCGCTAACACAGATATGGCCCTCCCATTCTTTCGTATCTTACCTCGCCATTTAGCCAAACTCAAGTGCCGTTAGAGTGGCTAATTGCCCATTGAGTATGCCGTTTTAAAATGCAGGGTAATGTTGGCGATTGTAACGGGTATGGGAGTATGGAATAATAATTTCATGAGAGTGAAACGGTCTCTATTCAAGCGTCCCAAATGGAGCCTCAAATCTTCCTTCCTGACCGCCTTGGGTTTAATTGCCGTAATAACTCCCCTCGTTATGCTTACGGTCAAGAAATCAATATGGGTGGAACTGGAAATCGTAACAGGAATATTAACAGTCCTGATGTTTGTTTATATGTCGGTAATTCTGCATCAGGGAGTGCGGTTTGATAAAAAGGAAAGGTTTGCGATTGACTGGCATAAAGGGCAAAAACCTACAATAAGTGATGCCTTTGATATTACCAGCAGTCTCTCCCCGGTAGACTTGGATTTTCCTTTTACACAAGCTGGGGCGGAAGAAGGAATAGTTGGCGCAATTATCGGGGTTATTTTAGATGTCGTAATATCATTTCTACTTATTGCGATTATTTGCTTCATCATATGGTTCGGCGCTAATTTTCTGTTGGATGGAATATTTATTGTAACGCTACCCTTGTTTTATTTTCACAGGAGGTCGTTACGGTATCTTGTTGCAAAAGGAAGAGCTTGCAAGGGTAACTGGGCGAAATCATTAATACATGCCTTTACATCCAGCGTTCTGT
Organism: Lentisphaerae bacterium RIFOXYA12_FULL_48_11; assembly: GCA_001804885.1. Lineage (GTDB taxonomy): Bacteria > Verrucomicrobiota > Kiritimatiellia > UBA8416 > YA12-FULL-48-11 > YA12-FULL-48-11. Next base: position 3,766 of record MHBM01000087.1, on the reverse strand, counting down.
ATACGGCTTGGTTCTACCTGATTGTTTATACGGCTAATCATATTTCCAGAACTATGGGGAAATGATTATAAATATTTACTTTGTTAACACCACCAGTAACGCAACCAAGGCAGATTCATTGATTCAAAAGGCAAAAGAACTAATTACCTCCGATGAAAGATTCAAAGGCATTGGTATAGGTAGTTCGGGCCTCGGAAAACTTTACTTAGATTTCAAATTCTCAGCAGAGGGGAAGGTGAACGTCGCTTCGCGATTCAGGAGGGCCTGGCCAAAGTTGAGCATCGAGTCATTGCCGATCTGCCGGATCGTGATGGGGTTGATCAGCATATTGGCGACCATGCCGACAAACTGGCCCTTGAGCTTCTGGAACAGATTATCCCCGGCATCCCGCCGCTTCACGGAATCGACGCGCACGCCCATGCGGGGTGGCTTGCCGTTCCGGTTGAACTCCAACAGGTTGACGCGGGCTACAAGTTCGTTTTCGAACTTCAACACGCCATCGACCAACCGTACGTCTTTTAGACCAATAGTCACAGGGCTGTCGGCGCCACGACCGTTGAAATGCAGGCGGACGGTTGTGACGGTTTTACTGTTTCCTTCCATGCGGCCTTCAACATCCAACCACCCCTTGCCAGGCCCTTCATACCGGATGTAGTCGAGCTGTTTCTCCAACGTCTTGCCGGCCGCCAGATGACGTGCCTGACGGCAGAAGTTCTTCGATTGGTCGATGGCGTAATGCCGGAAGCCCTGACCGAATACGTCGAAGGCCATGTTTATTGAAAAGTGATCCTCCTTCGACTCCTGCCGGATGGATACCACGCGGACCCGCAGTGTGTTGGTTGGGCTTTCTGAAATTGTGACTGGTTCCGGCGAAATCAGTGCTACGAAATACATGAAGTCCGCGATCCGTATATCGTTTCCAGGCTGCCCGGCATAGTCCAGCTTCAGGACAGGGCCAGAGGACGGAGCCGGCGAGATGGCTGTGTCACCGTACACCGGAACGGAGACGGCCCCCAGAACGGCGAACAAAAAGCTGATAAGAAATTGCTTATGCGGGAGCAATTCTGAAATACCGAAGCGAGCTTCAATGCTCTTGTCCCATTTCATTGTTAAAGTTTATGCATGGTTATAATTGATGACAAGATTTCTCGATAACAGTTTAGCCCAGCTGCCCTAGCCCCAATGTACACACGACATCAGCCAAGATATGCTCCGTTTTCCTTAAGTATACCCTGAAGCTTGCCGACGTTTACATCACGCGGCGTACAATTGTCCTTAACCGCAAGAGCAGCGGCTGTTCCAGCCGCCATACCTGTCGTGAAACAGGCAGGAATCAGCCTGCAGGTTTCGGCCGAATTAAGATCCATGGAAATGCACCTTCCTGCCGCAATGACATTATCAACGGTTTTAGGAACGAGAGCACCGTACGGAATATAGACCTGGTTTTTGGCAGATGGGGATTTACTGGCAATTCCTATGATATCTTTATAACTGTCCGGCTTGACCGCAGTATCATAAGCCATATGGGTCACACCCTTGAGCAGCCTGGTAATCCTAACACCAAGTTGAGAAGCAACATCCAGCAGAAATGCGTTTTCATTGCCGGGCGCCTTCTTTGTTTTTTCAAAACTATCCCATATCCTCTTGCGCAAATCCATTTCCAGGCGGGTCAGGTCTTCGACATTCAGGCCATCGCCCATTTCGTTGCCGCTGCCTCCCCATCGGACACCTTTGATTGGAGAATTGACTTTCTTGTCGGGGGACAGGCCGCCAACCCGATATACAAGCCCGATATACCTGGAATACTTTGTATATTCCGCACCGGCAGCGGCATAAATATCACCGTCACCACTTGCATCAACAACGATCTTTGCAAGGATGGCCTGCCTCCCGGATTTACTTTCAAAGACCGCGCCCTTCACCTTGTCCCCGTCCATTACGGCATCAACACCCCAGGAATGAAGAAACACCTTTGCCCCGGATTCCCTGACCATTTCGCTTAAGACATACTTGGATGACTCGGGATCAGCGTCAGGGTCTTTTCCGTTTTTCCAGTCAGTAATGCAATTACTTCCGAGCGCTGTCAGCCTTTTTATAAGCTCTTCATTGACACCCCTTGCCACCTGTACGGTTTCACCTTTCACTTTCGAAAAAGTACCCTGAAGGAGCAGCACAAGACCTGCGGTGAAGAGTCCGCCAAAACAACCATACCGCTCAAGCAGCGCAACATTGACTCCAAGCTTCCTTGCAGCTATCGCAGCCGCAACACCGGCAGGTCCGCCACCGACAACAAGAACATCCACATCGCATTTCTGGATCAGTTCCCGTTCCGGCTGCATGATTCTCCCGCCCTTTAAAACTGCACTCTTATTCCTGTCATTCGTCATGGCTTTGCCGGATTCTATTTCATCCTTGGTGGGACTGAACTGATCGGCAAAAAGACTGTTGGCACAAAAACCGGCGGCAACGCTGGACAAACCAAGTCGATTTATGAATTCTCTTCTGGAACAACTATTTTTCATTTTAGCACTCCTCGCTAGTAACAGTTGCGTTACAGATACATTGTTATTTCTTACAGCATAAATGTCCGACCCCAATACCCGGCAGACAGCTCTTCCGGTTTGTCTCCGTATTCAGATTATGCAATCATGTTTTTACTGCTTTCCGATTGGTGCAGCAAGCTTTGCAATGTCATAGGCAGACAGTACGCGGCGGTATACCCGAACATCATCCAGCCAACCCCTGAAACGTGCACGGTCAAGATCCGAACCATGTGCCCCGACTGTAATTGACCTGCCTGGATTGATAAAGCCCCGACGTTCCAGTGTTCCGGCTTCCCTGCCATTAACGTACAGGCGCATGATCTTGTTGTCGAATGTTGCGGCAACATGCGACCATTCATTCACCGGTAGTTTTCCCGGACCCCTAAGTCCATGACTCCAGTTCTCACGCGGAACCTGCCAGTTCGGATGTCCGCCGCTCAGGCCGAGACGATACCCGTCCGTACCACGCCCGACAGTGTTAAGCATCCAGCGGTCGCTCTGTCCATCTTCAGATGGCTTGCACCACAACGTCACGGTAATGCCACCCGGATGGAAAAAGGGAGCCGGGACAGCCGCAACCGCGCCGCCTGCCCCGCATCGCAGGACCTTTCCTCCGCGGCCAGTCTCAATAGAAACACCTTCGCACCTGAGCTTGCAATTATTCGGGGAAGAATCGGCAAGAAGTCCACCTTCCTCCGTTTCAAATTCCCAGCATGCCAGCAGGTCGCCCGTAATGCGAAGCGGCTGCCATGGCATGCGGTCACCATACCCTGCACGGACCTCCTCGTAACGTTTCTGAGGTGCAGGCATGCCGAGATCTTCGGGAATGATATCGGTAACAGCCTCAGGCGCCCAGTCGGTGCAGAAAATACGTTTGATAGCATTCACAAAAGTGAAGCCGGTACCCGTGGTCGGTTCAATATAATGGCCCTCGCCGAATTCGGTCCAGTTATCAAACACGACTATTCTGCTGTCCCATCGGCCTGCCGGTTTTGCATCAACAAGCGCCCTGGCGTCACGGCAGGCTGCTTCAAAATTGGCCGCCTTTGGATCGGCAATGTAACTGCCTATACCGCGATGTACCCTGTCCCAGGGACGGTCATCCCGGCCCATAACAACATTGGGTATGTCCGGAACACTGCCTGTTGAAGTATCTCGATCGATCCATGTCTTGGTATGTCCGGAACACTGCCTGTTGAAGTATCTCGATCGATCCATGTCTT
>MHBM01000086.1 GCA_001804885.1 Lentisphaerae bacterium RIFOXYA12_FULL_48_11 | reverse complement strand
TCTATCGTATTTTTTGCGGTCGTGAGTCCGATTCCCGCGCCCTTTTGCGGACCCTTGGTAGTAAAAAACGGATCAAATATTTTATCGCAAATTTCTTCCGGAATCCCGCCCGCCCGATCTTCGATGGAAACAACCGCCATCTCGCCAAGCTTTTCCAGCTTCACGTTTATTTCCTTTCCCTCTTCTTCGCTGGCTTCATAAGCATCAAAGGCATTGAGGATGATATTGGTAATCACGTGATTGAACCTTACCGCGTTTCCGTAAGTAAGAATATCAAAGTCGCCTTTCAAATTTATGCAAACTTTTTCCGTCTTCATTTTGTATCCCAATATTTTGGTTACGCTCAATATCTCTTTCTTGACCGAAAACAACGCTTCTGCTTTTTGATTTTGAAATTGTTTTTTGGCGTCCTCGATATATTCCGTCAGCGCCGACTTGTTTCCGTCGGCCTGCTTGAGATATTCTCTTGTTTCCGCCAGTTCTTTTTCTCCCGCCTCTGTCGCCTTTTCAATGTTGAAAAAAAGAAAAGTTATGTGATTGATAATATCGTGAAAAAGTCCGGAGGAAATTTTGCCAAACTCGATAAATCTGGACGCTTGATTTATTTTTTCCATTTGCGACCTTTCCAAATCTCTTGTTCTTTCCCTGACTCTCACTTCCAGCGTGTCCCGCTCATCTTTCAGTTCCGCTTCGGATTTTCGGGCGCGCTTCAACGATCTTTCAATTTCACGATTCGAGAGCCATAGGACGATGGCGACGATATAGAACATAACAACCACTGTCAGTACGTTTGGCAACGTCAGCGTTTTTGCTTTCCAGGCGATATCCGGATGGGTTATGCCTGTGATTTGAAAAATCGCCAGGATCAGAACAGTCAGCGATACGAAAACTACAGTTTCAAAGGCGAACTTCGAATCGGCGAGTATCCCCGCTAAAATTATTATGAGCACGTACGATAACAGCCCCAGCGGTAAATCTACGCCCCACCTGAAAAGCGCATCGGTTGCCGGAAGGTAATAGGCTAAGATAAAAAGATAGGCTAATGAAATATTATATTCCGATTTAACTTTGGAACGGAAAAATAAAATGAGAAAAAAGAATAAAACGGAAAAAGGAACAAGCGGACTTATTCCCTTGTAAGCCGCACCGAATTTGAGATAGTTTATAACAACTATGCCTGTTGCGATACAGGCAAGGATAATCGAGTTAACCAGGAGTATGTTTAAAATGTGTCTTCGCCTTTTCGCATCTTCACTTATCAGCATAGATTTTATTAAAAAACAGACACCCTGAAATGTTAATGTTTTGAGCTTATTGTTCCAATAAGCTTTTCACTAACCTATCCGCCGGGTGTCATGTTTTTTTACATTTTGTCTGACCATGGTTGAGCAACGCTTGCCATCGTAACAACAAAAGCGCTCAGTGTCGCAGCCTTTCTGATTTTTTTGCTCGTTAAGATTTTCTTAATGATTTTCTTTTTCATCTTTTTCTTTGTTTAAATTTTTTGATTATAATAATCCCTCGACCCGGAATTATCGTCTGGTTGAATTATAACCAAAATCAGGTAAAGAAAATGTAAAGAAAAAGAAAAGAAATCAAGCGGTCTATTTTATACCCTCTTCCGTTCACTGTTTGAATAAGACTTTTCTTTCTTCCTGCGTCTATTTTGGCTCGTAAGTTTCTGACATGCGATTTTAATGTATGGGAAAAAGAATCAAGCTCCATATCCCAGACGTGTTCCATGATGTCTATCTGGGTCAATGTCCGACCGGAGTTTTTGGCCAGATACTCGAGAAGCATGAATTCTTTTCGCGTCAGGTTGATATTCTTTTTTCCTCGCGTCACCTCGTGATTATTGGCGTCTATAACCAAATCTCCGACCCGAAGCACTTCGTTGGTTGAAACATGCGGACGTCTCAGCAACGCTTTTACTCTCGACAGAAGCTCCCGAAAAGAAAAAGGCTTGGTCAGATAATCATCCGCGCCGTTGTCCAGAAGATCCACTTTGGTGGTGATATCCGACAACGCCGAAAGCATTATGATTTTAACCCCTTTCTTTTTCTCTCGAATCGCCTGACATACTTCCAGCCCGTTTTTCTTGGGAAGTACATTATCGAGAACGACCAAGTCATAATCATTGCAACGAGCGAGATATGCTCCTTTCTCTCCGTCCGTCGCCACATCAACGGCAAAAAGTTCCGTCTCCAGATTCGACTTGAGAAATTCGGAAACTTTTGGATCGTCGTCTATAACTAAAATTCGCATATTTTTAGAATGCTAAAATGTTTTATCAGTCAACTATATTTTAGCACTTCTGATTTTTTTGCCCATAGCAAAATCCGTCACGAAAGAAATCCCCGCTATTAACAGAGATATCTTCCTTATATTTCTTACTTGATTTTTGTTTTTAATTATTCCCACAAAACGACTACAAAGAAAGGCGCGCGCTCCAAGGAGCATTTTCTTTGTAGAATGTTTGTATTGGAATGCTATGCGCTTAAAACCATAAATATGTTTGATGAAATTAAAAATTATCTTTTTCTTGGTCACCTAATCTTTGTCGACCCCCTCTTGCATTTCTCCCCTCAAATACTCCGAGCAATGATTACTTTTCTGTTCCCAAGAATCTCAGTAAGCCAAAACAATTATAGCTGTCATCAAGATAAATTTTGGTAAAAATCCGGTAAAGATTTCGTCAATTTTACCGAGCATCTCAATAATCGATATCTTTCATCTTTTTGAAAAAACCGCGCCGGGTGCGCGATGTCACTTTCCACCAGCTTACGATCCGGCCGCTTTTTATTTCGATCACTACCCTGCCAAATCCTTCTTCTTCGACCGAGACGATATCTTTATCGATTTCCGAAAGAAGCAGGCTCCTCTCCTGCTCTTCGGGAATCTTATTTTTTTGTTCATTGGTTCGGTTCATACTTTAATCTTTTTTTAAAAGCGATGTTCCAATAAATGAGCGCATGCCAGGCATGATCGACGCCGGTCGTTGATTCCCATTCCCGCTTTTCCTGCCCATGCTGGTTAGTGACTGTTCGGGCATACATTGTCTGGGCATGGTCTATTAGCATGCGGAAAGTCGTGTCATTCGGCTGCATGGCAAACTTAATTTCACCGCGCCGCAGGGAGGAGATCGTATCATCGATGATACGATTGCGTGAAGTCAGTACCTTGACTTCCTCTTCAAAAACTTTATTGTCTTCTTCCTTCTCGTCGTTCCAACGAATCACTTCGAGCATTTTCGGATCTTCTTTATAAAAATTCACGTAGACGCGAAACGGGAATTTCCGAGCCAGTCTCAGGGCTTCTTCCGTCCATGGCATGGCATCGATAACACAAACGCGTACGTCGTAAAATTGAATAAGCTCGGCCATATATTCCCAGCGTGTTTTGTTCGGCCGGTCTTTGATTTTTCCGATCCAGAAAATTCCTTTGGCATTGCCGATTATCACGTGATTTTCATCGCCCGTATCGGCACCCATGACATTCCACCCGGATGTCTCGACTTCTTCGCTGGTAATGTTACGGATAAATAAGCTTTGCGGAATCTTTTGGTCGGAGGAAATATATGGCAATCCCAGGACAAAATTGTAAAAATATTTTTGGTCTTGGGCGTTGGTTTCTTCCTCTAGAAGATTGGCCGCGCTGCGCCACGGGCAAATCATTTGATTGATCCAATATCCGCTTATTGATTCTCCCGGATATCGAGCCACCCATCGACCATTTTCACATGCCCAGCGCGGCGTGATTTCTTTCCCGCATTTTTGACAGACATAAATTCGACGTTCACGATCGATATTTTTCTCCCATTCCATGTGCTGTTCATGGTTGCAGTGAGAGCAATTAAACCGCCAGTGTTTTTGATCGGACAGACCAAACAAGCGGTCGATTCCTACGTCCGGAACAGTCGGAGTGGAAAAATAATGCTGGCTTCTAATTTTGGAAAAACCCATGCGACTCGTGTAATCGCGAATGACCTCAGCCTTGGACTTGTCGAGTTCGTCATGAATGTTTCTGTCCGAGGTGAGCATGATCGCTTCTTTTTCGGTGTACGTTCCCTTGAAAAACAAGAATGATTTTCCGATTTGCTTTTGTTCCACCGAGTCCACGTCTCTTCCGCTCACGCCTTCCATGACACAGGAATTTATTTTTATAATCCGATTCACCTTGCTTTTGACAAATTCGGCCACGTCATCCGCTGTCGGAAGAGTGTAGATTTGATTGATGCCCCAGAAACGCGCGCCATGGATCGCCCGTAAAATTTCCATGGTGCTTGCTCCGATTTGCGATCCCTTGCGAATAACCTGGATGGGAGTCGTATCGCGATAAATCTTAAGCATAAATCGATGATCCAAGAATTCTATAGGATCGCCGCTTTCCGATTTGATATTATTTTTCTTAATCCAATACAGAATGCTATTTTTTTGCTGTTTTATTTCGGTCATAGAATTTCTCGATTGCGTCATCAATTACCGCGCCCAATTCCATTTCTTCCGGCGTGGGCGGCTTCTGTTCGTCTTCGTTTATGCTCAGTTCATGCTTGCCGAGCGACTCTCCCATTTCGGTGCGAAACATTTCCCATAATTTTTTTATCTCGTCAACTGATGCGCCTTCGCCTTTTTTCATCTGCTTCTTGAGAGCCTGAAGTTTTTCCCAGAAAATTTCGCCGATGATAAATACTTTTTTCTGTTTAATTTCCTGCGCTTTCTTCCGGAGTCCTTCGAGATCTTCGGTCAGTTTCAGGTCTTTCCGTTCAACCCAGCGAAATTTTTTTGACCAGCTTTCAATCGTAGTATCACTCGGCTTTTTACCGATCCTGTCGACGAATTCCACCCAAGTTTCACCCAAGCTTTGCCCAACCCTGTCCCACAGCCTCAATGTCTTTTGAATACTGCCGGCTTCGCAGTACAAAAGCCAAGCAGTGTATTGTTGCTCTGTTTCTTTCGGCATCTTGGAAGTTGTAAGATTTGGCTTATTCATAATTGACCGGAGTCCATAGTGAACCCCGGTGATTTAACCTTTTAGTTTAACTTTTTCCCAGCGCTTTCGAATCACATCACACCAGCACGGATCAAGTTCCAGCAGATAGCAGGTGCGACCTAATTTGTTGGCGGCAAAAAGCGTACTGCCTGATCCGCCGAAAAAATCGACGATATTGTTTCCGATTCGACTGGAGTTTTTGATTGCTTTCATAATCAGCCACTCCGGCTTTTCGGTCGGGTGAGTCATTTTAGTAACCGCCTTTCTTGGCATCTCCCACACATCACTTTCGCTGTTATCTCCGTAGAAAAAATGCCGCTCTCCTTTTTTCCAGCCGTACATAATCGGTTGGGCTTTGGTCTTGCTCTTGCTCCGCTTGGCTTTCATAACCTGCTCGTATTGCTTTTTATAATCGCCCCAGCCGATAGCAAAAGATGGTTTGACCCAGACGATAGTCGATGAGAATTCAAAGCCGGCATTGAGCATTTCGTAATACCAAAGTGCATAGCTGGTGTATCCCGTACAGGCATACATCACTGCCCCGGGCTTCATGATTTCATGATAGTTGGCAAACACTTTTTCGCTGAATGCTTCGAAGTCTTCCTGGCTCTGCTGGTCGCCAAGAATCTTTCCCTGCTCGGTCGGAAACTTACCGCGTTTCTCATGGCTGACATGCGCGACGTTATACGGCGGATCGGTAAAAACCATATCGGCCTTTACCGTGCCTAACAGTTTTTTGATATCTTCGATTTTAGTCGCGTCTCCGCACATGAGACGATGTTTTCCGAGTTTATAAATTTCGCCGTATTTCGATTCCGGCTTTTTTATTTCCTCGTATTCTTCCTCGGCGCTCTTCTCTTCATCATCCGCTTCGTCGAGCATCTGGCTGTCGAGAAGATTGCTGATTTCCACTTCATTAAATCCAGTCACTGTCAGATCGAAATCAGAATGATTCAGTTCCATCATGATGTCAGCCAGTTTTTCATCGTTCCAATCACGCCGTTCGGCAATCTTGTTCAGAGCCAAGCTCAATGCTTTTTCTTCTTTTTCGTTCATATCCACCAAGTCCACATTTTCTTTCGGTATCGTTTCCCAACCTAATTCCTTGAGAACCATAACGGTCATATTGCCGCCGATGATGAATCCCGCCCGGCTTTTTTGATTGTTGACTGTTATCAGTCCGCGCAGACCAAATCTTTCGATTGAACGTTTGAGCGCATCCATATCTTCCCGCTTGATATCTCTCGGGTTGTAAGGAGGGTGTTTCAGATCGGAAAGCTTTATTGTTTTTGTATTTTTTTCCATAAGCGTATGAAGAATAGTTTGATCCGAATTTTTAATTTTATTCGTCTTGGTAAAGTTATGATTCTCCGCGCAGTGTTTTCCTTTGGCATTATTCCAATGCGTCGCTTTTTTTCTTCAAGCAACAAATCTGAAGGAATGATTATGCGCCTGGCGGAATTATCCGGCTTCGGCAGACAAAGCTTTTTCTGGTAAAATTTTGGCTCTGACATATTCTTCTTCAATTAATTTTTCTATTGTTAAGATGGCGTGTTCGACTTTTTCGATCCGCTCCCCGAATTCGGCCACCAATTCCTTTTTGGTTTTTTGGCCGTCCAAACTGAATGGAGTCAGGCGAGGGACCACCACGTCATCGTCGCCGCGATCTTCGAGATTGCGCGTGGCAATTTCCAATCGCAGTTTTTCTTCTACTAAAGAGTCGTGAATCGACTCTAAAATTTCCAGTCTCGTTTTCATATGGTTGTAATTTCGAACTTATTGCTTTTCTCATTCCACCGCCAATATTCTTTTGATGTGTGCGGCGGTCTCGGGAAAGCGAACATTCTTTCCTGGTCGGATCTTGATCGAGAGCTGAAGCGTTCCGAACTGACTTGAATAAAAAGGATTTCTTTTTTCCCGACCGCCACCAAGTCCCAGCATCCGAAAAGATCCTGAGCCTGGTATTTGGCGCATCGCGCCTTTTCGATCCAATAGCCTTCTTGAGCGATGATATCCTGCGCCTTTTTCTCGATAAGTTTTCCCTTTTGAGTTCGATTCATAATTGTTTAATATAGCGGATTTTGTTTCTTTGTCCCGCCCCGTAGCGACAAGGCCGCCGTTACCTGTTAGAGTCCGATTAATTCGGGTCTGACACTGCGCGGCAAATCCGGCACATCAAGCCGGACACTGATACGAGCTTTATTCCTGCGACCGACAAGGTTCATGACCGCGCGAATCGCTTTTATTGCGCGTCCGTCTTTCCCGATCACAATTCCCGCATCGCCTTCGCCAAGCTTTACCGAGAGAAGCACGCCCATCTCATCGACGTGCCTTGATACCTCGACCTGTTCGGGATAAGTGACAATCGCCCGCAGGATCGCCTCCAATAAATTTTGATCTTGTTCCATAATGATTTTAACTTTTCTTTATTATTTTTTTATCTTTTCGCTGCCTGTCGACCGCAGGCAAAGATGTGGATTGGCCACACCCGAAGAGTCGGACTAATCGATTCCGAACGCCTCAGGTGTTGCCAATATCTTCATCGCTTTTCTTTATCGCTCTCATAATTTCCATCGCCACCTGTGGAACGATCGCGTTACCGAGAGCTTTCAGTCTTTCTACCCGATGCCTTGATTTGGACAGTTCAAATCCGTCCAGTTCTGCGGGTAGCCCATCATCCACTCCACAAAGTTCGGTTGCAACTTCAAGCCAGTGGTTTTCCCAATTTCCTCGTTCAAAATTTTGCCGCCCTTGCCATTCGGTCTGCTTCCTGGATTTCCTGCTCTCGGAGTCGGAAGCATCGCTACTACATCCTTCACTTTCACTCCGAACCGAATTCCCTTTTTGTTTATTCTTGAAAACCTTCCGTTTTTTAATTCCACATTTTTCACTGGCGACCCCTCGACGTCCGAGACTCGGGGAGTCGGAAGCAAAGCTCTTATTACAACCGCATGAAGGTGACCCTTTGCTAATCCCTTGTCGCTGAAATCGTCCAATCCTGAGCAAGTCGGAGTTGGCAGGAGTTTCATTAAGTTGTCCAGTCCGATTTGTTTGCTCCCTGCCCCTCTGCTTTTGTGATCTGACGAAGTTGCGGTGGGCAATAAACCAGATCCTGTCCCGTCTATGCGGCGCGTTAACGGATACAGCTGGAATAATAAACGGCTGGACTTCGTAACCACTGGCTTCCAAGTCAAGGCAGACTTGTTCGAATACCACGCCTTGTTCGATAGTAAGCAGGCCACGAACATTTTCAGCAATAACCCATGTCGGTTGGAATTCCCGTATGACTCTAAACATTTCCGGCCAGAGATAACGGTTATCATCCGTTCCTTTTCTTCGTCCGGCTTGGGAAAAAGGCTGACACGGGAAACCTCCTGTGATGAGGTCAACAGTATCCGCCTTGCCAGACCAATGCTTCCGTCCACTCCATTCTTGTTTATTTTTCGAGGCACTCCCGTTTTCGTTATGTAGAACTTGTCTTTTTTTCCGATTATCTGTCCTGTCGTCCCATCCGAAGCTTGGGGTGTTGGCAACAAACCGGATGTCCCCGAAGACAGGAACTTTCGGGAATCTTTTTTTGAGAAGTTTTTGGCAATATTTATCATTGTCGCAAAAAAATAATGTTTTATAATTTTTGCCCCAGACTTTTTTGGCTGCCAGGGCGAAGCCTCCAATTCCTGAAAATAAATCTATATGTCTCATGTGCTTTTTATTTTTATCCCCGCGAAATCTTGAATGATTCCCTCAGTTTTTTGAGCGCTTCGACCATGGCGCTCATTGCATTTTCTTCGTTTTCAGCTTTTGGTTTTTTATTCTTGTTGTACTGCAAAGCGATTCTTTCCAGGTTTCCGTAAAAGCCGTAATCGCGGGAGCTGGCTCTGATGAAATCCCTGATCACTTCTTTGCACAACGCCGCTCCGAAACTCGGTGTCATTTCTTTTTTGTTTTGCAAAAACCATATCAGCTCCAGCTCCAGTTGAAATTCGGTCAGGTGTCGCAGTGCATGCTTCAGTAGCTGGCCATCTTTGTTCTTCATGACAATCGGCTTGGTTTGCCGGATCGCCTGGCATAACTGACCGAACTTCCAGATAAAATATCGCGATGGAATTATTTTCTTATTTTTATTATCCTGGCCAAGCTTGCTTGTCCGATAGGACTTCTTTGTAAAACCGGTTTCTTTTGTAGCCCGAAAATTTTTCGCCCGAAGAATGTTCGGGGGTTGTGGATAACTTCCCGATGTCCCGCCCGATTTTTCCACCCCCGAACTATTTTCGAGGGTAGTTTGTTCGGGATTTTTTAGACTGAGACGATAGAAGATTTTTCCGCCGCATTTCATGCGTTTTTGCGGCGAATCCAAAAGCTCCCCCGCTTCGTCGTGCGCCTGGATAATTCGGAGTTCATCCACCAATCGCTTGAGCGAGTTTTGAATCGCCCGGTCGCTCCGGTTTATCTTTTTCATCAGCTGGCTCTGGCTGATCCAATCTTTTTCCTTTCTTCGCTTGGTTTCCGGATCTTCGATCCATCCCAGCGTCTGGTCGGCCACAACCAAAAGAATTCTAAGCTCCACATCGCCGAGAAGTGGCATCCATTTGCGGATGATAAGATGTGGAATTTGAGTCGTATTGGGAATCAATGATTGTGTTTCGTATTCCATATTTATTTTAGTGAAAGGGAAACAGCCCGCTGTTTCCGCGCTGATTTTTTACGATCAGCAAGCTATCGAGGGCTGTTAGAAATAAATCGGAAAATGAGACCTGATATCTTTCTCCGCTTCTTCCTGCTCATACAGATTGTCGGGATCCGGATCGACCTGTCCGAGACCTCTGCAGGCTTTGCAGTAAATATTTTCTCCATCACATTTCTCGCATTGGCGTTTTTCGCCATCGGTAATGTATTGGCGTATTTTCTCTTCTCTTAATTCTTCAGGGAGATCGTCCCATTCGAGTTTGAATGCGTATTTCATATCAATAGCTGGCTACTATCGTGCAAGGCTCTTTGGTTTCCTTTTCCTTTTGCTCGCACAATTTCACAAAATCAATGAAACTTTTTTTAATCCTGTCGATCTGTTTTTTTCTCACTTCTTTATAGAGTCGTCTCTCTCGTTCTTCGACCAGTTCGAGAGTCCGCGGCAGCCGTTCGCGTAAAACTTCGGCCGTAATTTTCGCTTCTCCTTTTTTAACGAAAACTTCCTGAAACATATAGTGCGTTGCGTAAGGATCTCCGCGATACGCTTCTCGGAGATACCCTACGTGGCCGTGCACCGCGGAAAATCCGGTAAACTGTTCCTGTACTTGTTTGGGCGTCTGGTTTTTCCAGCGCGCGTAAATATCGATACCCATAATTTTTAATCATCGGCAGGCTTCCGACTCTGATTCGATGTCTTGCGGACTGAATCAGAGCTCGGATGCCTGGATCAATTTGACAGCCCCGAAGGCTGATTGATATAATTAATTTGTTGATGATCTCCCTTCGGGGAGATTTTCTTTTTATTATCGGCCCGGTTCGACTTCCGGAGCCGTATTTCGTTTGGCAGGTACTCAACCTGGATTTGGTCACCCATTTTCCATTCGTATTGATCCGTCAGCCATTTCCCTTCGAGGATCACCGCCGGAGTTCCGTACCTGCGGTAGGTGACTGTGCGAGTCGGCGTGAGTTCTTTCACCGAAGAATACTCAATACCGCCTGCGCCTGGACTTGCCAGAACGGATTCCAGTATCCGCTCTGTCTTTCCGCGATAATTTGTCCGAGCGACATGAAGAGAATCATTATGTCCAGCATCACCAGAAAAATTATGACTTGAGTGATGGAGACTAATGTTTTCTTTGTATGCTCATACGTGATTGCAGTCATACGATTGATTAATCTCCGACCGTGCGCCATGCGCAGGCCGGGATATTTATTTAAGGTGCTTTTTGATTTCATCGATCAGAGCTTTCCTAATCTGATCGAAGGCGTAGCCCGACGTTTCACTTTGCGTTTCTTCGTCGGATAATTCAGTCGTAAGCTTTCCCATCAATTCGCCGATCTCATCGGAGATATTCTCTTCGATATTCTCGGCAAGCAATTTGGCGACTGCCCCGATGCGAACGCGCATCACTTTTCCACGCACTTCACTGCGTATGTTTTGTTTAATTTTCGTTAGATTTTTCATAAGAGTGTTTGTCAACTTATGTAAACTTATGGCGGACTCTGGCGCCGCGTGCCTCGACCTATTCGACAAGCAATCTTGTTTTTCGAGTCGCGGATTTTTGGCATAGAAAAAACCCGTGCTCTTCGCACGGGTTTCCCCTTTTTATCCGCAACCTGCGGACTTAATGGCTTTATTTTTCAGCTCCTACGCCCCATGACACTTCTTATACTTCTTCCCACTCCCGCATGGGCAGGGATCATTCCGGCCCACTTTCTCGCTATTCATAATCGGCTCTGGCTTGGTCTTTTCTTTTTCATCATTTTGAACCTTCTTTGCCGCAGAAAATTGTTCCACTTCTTCCGCCCCTTTGTAACTTAAATTTTCTTGGATGCTTTTTTCCTGCTGGGGAACCGCCAGCGTCACGCGAAAAATCGTGTGGACGATAGTCGAACGGATATTGCCCATCAGATGCGAAAACATATTGAAAGCTTCGCGTTTGTATTCGATAAGCGGATCTCTTTGTCCGTAGCCGCGAAGTCCGATGCCTTCGCGCAGATAATCGATTTCGTCGAGATGATTCATCCACATCGTGTCAAAAGTTTCCAAAATCAAAGATTTTTCAACCGAACGCATATTCTCCATTCCGATCTCCTGTTCCTTCCGTCCATATGCCTCCTTGGCAATGCCGATCAAATACTCTCCGATCATCCCGATTTTTTCCGCCGCGTTTTTGGCTTTGTTATTCCTGATTTCATTTATTTTGGAAAAGGCCGCCTCCGGAACCGGCATAATACTTTTCAATTTTTCCCGGATCTCTTCCATCTGCCATTCGTTTTCTTCCCCCACGCAGCGCGCCGCCGCCAGATCTTCCACCTCTTCCGCGATAAATCCCAGCATTTCCCTTTTGGTGTCCGTAGAAACCAAGATTTCTTTTCTTCTTTTATAAACAACCTCTCTTTGCTTATTCATTACGTCGTCATATTCCAAAACGTGTTTGCGAATGTCAAAGTTGAACCCTTCGATTTTCGACTGGGCGTTTTCGATGGTGCGGGAAATTATTTTGTTCTGGATCGGCTGGTCTTCCGGAAGTCCCAACGTATTCATAATGTTTATGAGTTTATCGCCGCCAAAACGCCGCATCAACTCGTCTTCCAAAGACACAAAAAACTGCGACATTCCGGGATCGCCCTGGCGTCCAGCCCGACCCCGCAACTGGTTGTCGATCCGGCGCGCTTCGTGCCGTTCCGTTCCTAAGATGAAGAGTCCACCGAGCTCGCGCACGCCCGAACCCAATTTAATATCGGTGCCGCGCCCGGCCATATTGGTGGCGATAGTCACCGCGCCTTTTTGCCCCGCTTCCGCCACGATAAGCGCTTCCTTTTCGTGCTGTTTGGCGTTCAAAACTTTATGCTCCACTCCGAACCGCGAAAGCAAAGCGCTCAGATATTCCGATTTCTCGATGGCGATCGTTCCCACCAAAATCGGCTGTCCGGCCTTATTCACCTCTTTTATTTTCTCACAAATAGCGTCGAATTTGCCTTTTTCCGATTTATAAATTATGTCCGGCAAATCTTTTCTCACCATCGACTTATTGGTCGGAATTTCAATTACTTCAACATTATATACTTTGAAAAATTCCTCCGCCGAAGTGATAGCCGTTCCGGTCATACCGGAAAGTTTTTGGTACGTTCGGAAATAGTTCTGGAAAGTGATCGTCGCCAATGTCCGCGATTCTTTTTGCACCCGCACACCTTCCTTGGCCTCGATGGCTTGGTGCAACCCCTCGCTATAGCGCCGACCCGGCATCAAGCGACCCGTAAAGTCATCCACAATCATCACTTCTCCGTCTTTCACCACATAGTCGCGATCCAGCGCGAATATCACTTGGGCTTTGAGCGCCTGCTCCAGATGATGGACATAATTTATTTTTCCTGATTCATAAATGTTTCCCACGCCCAGCCATTTTTCCATTTTGGAAATGCCCGAATCGGTTATCGTCACGGCTTTCATTTTCTCGTCCACTTCATAATCTTCTTTCAATTTCAAACGGGGAACCAGAGAAGCGAATTGCTGGTACATTTTGGTCGATTCGCTGTCCGGCGCGCTGATGATGAGCGGCGTCCGGGCTTCGTCGATAAGGATCGAATCCACTTCGTCCACGATAGCGTAGTTCGGCTCGCGCTGAACCATCTGGGAAAAATCGCGTACCATATTGTCGCGCAGATAATCAAAACCGAATTCGTTGTTGGTGCCGTAAGTGATATCGGCGGCATAAGCTTCCCGGCGATTTATTTCCCGCAAATTTTCCATTTCAATACTTACTTCGTTGCTGTCCTGTATTTTAGGCTCATATATATATGACACGTCATGCATAATGCAAGCTGTTGAAATTCCCAAAAAATGAAGAATCGATCCCATCCAATTGCAATCGCGTTTGGCCAAATAATCGTTGACTGTCACCAAATGAACTCCTTTTTCTGTCAAAGCATTGAGATACATCGGCAATAAAGCGGTGTGTGTTTTTCCCTCGCCGGTTTTCATTTCCGCGATTTTTCCTTGATGAAGCGCGATTCCTCCCATCATCTGGGCGTCAAAAAGCCGCTTATCGTCGACGCGCCTGACAGCTTCCCGCACCACGGCAAAAACCTCCGGCAAAATATCATCCAGATTTTCGTTCTTCTTCAGCCGCTCCCTGAATTCTTCGGTTTTCGCCTGCAACCGCGGGTCGGACAATTTCGCCGCCGCCGACTCCAAAGCGTTTATTTTTTCCACAATCGGCCGGAGCTTGGCAATTTCCCGCTCATTGGAACCGAAAAGTTTTTTGAATATAGACATAATTTAATTTACGAACTACGAAATAAGCGAAATACGAAACACTGCATGAATTTTCTCATACTTCGCATTTTCACTAATTTTGCACTTTACAAATCAACTCGTCTATTCTACCGAAAAACACCCCAAAAGTCAAAATAATAATAAAAAGGCGAGCTGTCTGCGCTCGCCCTTCTCTCGATTGTCCTATTTACTTTGTGAATTTGAAAGTCGATACTATTTTCGACAAAACATCTTTATCAGACTCTTCGGGTTCGAATAAAAATAGAAAGTATTGATAGCCATTTTTAGCCACAACATATGCCTCGCCGCCATTGTACACTCTGGCCTTTTGACCATCTATTTTTATGTCTTCTTGAAAAACCGGATCCATCCCATTTGGCTCGGAAAGAGGATCAACACCATTGCGCGAACCTTTTTCTATTTCATTTACGCTAACCGATACACCGTTTTCCAAGTCGACACCCCAAATGATTCCACCCGGCAAACCTTCTTCCTCGAAGTCCTGCACTTCTATTTTCAAACTCCCCGGATATTCAAATTTAAATCCATACTTTTCATTTCGGTAAGTTTTCCAACTGTTTGTATTAACATCGGAAACTTCATTCGGACACTCCACGAATTCGCAGTTTGGGCCGGATCTTCCGACCGCACTGCCGTCCGGACAAATTTTAGCTTCAGCGGTACATTCAGCTCCATTGCCCAAAGGTTTATCCGACCTGCCGGATTTTGCATTGCCGGAATAATCCGGAGTGTCCCGATTTTGCGTTTTTTCGTACCGATACACGAAAGCGCCGGCAGTGACCGCGATGACTACCAGCACGATTGCTCCCAGAACCGTGGAGATTTTTTTGTTGTCCATAAATTTGAGAATTTTTAATTTTTATTTTTATCCATACCACTGAACAATTAATATTTGTTCCAATTTTACTCCTTAAAGAGTAAATAGCGTCCGGATTAGAGAATTTTAATTCTCTTTTTTGTTTTT
>MHBM01000085.1:6373-14852 GCA_001804885.1 Lentisphaerae bacterium RIFOXYA12_FULL_48_11 | reverse complement strand
CTAAGATTCTTCGATTATTGCCTTTTGCTTCAATTCATTTACGTATGCAGTCAAAGCCTCGCCACGGTGAGCATGTCTTAGAAATTCCCTTATTTTCTCCCTGACTTCGTCAAAATCAGAATCGCCAGATTTTTCGTGTGCGGTCTTGTTTATGATATGAAAACCAAGAGGTGTCTCAAATACTTCACTTAATGCCCCAACCTGTATTGAAAAAACAATCCTGTCAAATTCAGGCACAGTCATCCCTCTACTGATCCAGCCAAGGCTTCCTGCTGACTTCTTTCCACTCGGACAATCAGAATAAGCAGCGGCCTGATCCGCAAAATCGGCGCCATCAATAATCCGCTGCCTGATCTCATTGATACGGGACAAGGATGTCTGCTTGTCTGCCTGATTTTTTGGGTCAAACCGGATCAGGATATGCCTAGCCTGAACTCTCTCAGGTTTCCTGTATTCTTTCGAATGAAGGTTATAATGTTCAACAAGCTCCTGCTCCGTAGGCTCAGACACTACCTGCGTAATCCGCTCAACCAGAAGATCAACCTTACGCCCCTGCTCAATACTCTGCCGTACTGTATCCTCGGTTATTCCACGCTGACGAAGCAGCTGATCAAACCTTTCCCTTCCACCAGCATTCTTGATCATAGCCTCAAGCCTTTGAGTGATATCATCCGTGGGAACCTTTATATCAAGCCTGGCAGCTTCATTAATAAGAACCTTTGCTCCAATAGCCTGTTCTTTTGCCCTAGCGCGTAAAGTATCCATCTGTTTTTGTATCTCATCCGCAGAAATATACTCAGAATAGAACTTCACCAGACGATCAAATTCGTACTGTACTGCTTCGTCAGGTATTTGTTCTCCATTTATCTTTATGGTCATATCAGAATCAGTCCCTTCATCCGGCATTCACCGGCTTGATTACATTAACAATATCATGGGGTGAAGTGTTTTCCGTCACCAGAATATTGACCACCTTTACCCTTTTCCTGCGGTAATGGTCAAGCAGTGGTAATGTTAAGGATCGATATATTTTCAGCTTTTTCCGAACCATCAACAGCGAGTCATCTTTCCGTTCCGACCTGTCGCCACCTGTATTAAGCCTGATTCTTGACATTACTACAGAAGCATCACATATCAGGTTAATAACCATTGTTACTTTTAGAAGATTTTCCAGATCCCACGCCTGGGTAATGTGGCGGGGAAGTCCATTAAGAACCAGCAAATCCCCATGACTCACACGTTTCTGCCTGATAAAAGCACCGAGGATTTTGCCTGCTATGCTAAATTCTTTCTGTTTCAGAAGAGCCCCAGTCTTAAGCACCTTTTTAACAGTTGAAAAATCGGACACGCTAAGAAATAAAGGTTTTTTAATTTTGCCAGCTATGCGGCGCAAATGGGCACCAAAATCAAAATGTACACACCTTTGGTCAGATAAACCATGATTTGATAGATAATCACCGAGAGGAGATTTACCGGAACCTGTGGGACCAAGGAGAATGATTGCCAGCTTGCGATTTCCAAGGAACGCTTTATCCCATTTCCATGAACGCAATGAGGCCTCAACCATTATTAACCCGCTTCATTGAAAATGTATCCCATCAATCAGAAACATTGTGAGGTCATTTACTGAACCCACACATTTCTCGTTCTCGGCCCATCAAATTCACATAAATAAATAGCTTGCCAGGTCCCGAGCTGCAGGCGTCCGGAAACAACAATGACAGTCACCGATGAACCCATCATGCTCGCCTTGACGTGGGCAGCCGAATTGCCTTCGCCATGACTGTACCCGGCACGCCATGGAACAATCTTGTCCAATGCCATTTTGATATCAGAGGTTACATCAGGGTCAGCGTTCTCGTTTATTGTGACACCAGCAGTTGTGTGGGGTACAAAAACAGTTATTACCCCATCCTTAACACCCTGTGAAACAACAAATTCCCGGACTTTGTCAGTGATATCAATGAAATCATCACGTCCACATGTCTGTATGCTGATACTTCTCACAATCCACCCATTACAAGGCAATACTGCCTTTTGTTTTACCGTTTTAATCCGTTCTTGATTTCCTCAATGCCGACGCCAAGAACCGTTCTGGCGATCTTGTCGAGAGCCTCTTCATTGCCTGTAAAGTGGATGGTCTTATGCATGTGAGTCAACGACTCCGAGGGCTTAAGTGCCGCCGCCGGGGAAGAAGATTCGAGTTCATAGAACGGCCCCAGTATACCGCCAGCATCATTCGGCCCATCATTATAAGAATTTACCGTATCGCCCCGGAAAGGCTCTTTCTGCAATTCCCAGGCAGAATTGACATAGTCCTCAACGCCCTGAGGTTTACTGTATTGAACCACAGTCAACAGCTGACTCACCGCATCATAACTGCCAAGTACAGCCTTGGCACGTCTCGGAGGCAGGCCGATTTTACTGCGGCACTTTCCATCGCCGCTGAAGTAAATTGCTGAAGGTTTAACCACAAGCCTGTCAGCAGGCACTTTGCCAAAATAGTTGTCATTCACAACCGGCCCCATTTCCGACTCAGGCCCGGCATTATAAGGAATTACAACAGTTGTAGCCGGGGATGGATTATACATGCCAAGAATCCATACGGACAACATCCCGTTCTTTTTATCCCATGCATTTTTGCCCGTATTGGTAATTTTATTACGCGACTGATACGCGACCATTTTCACGGAAGCATCGGACTGAAGCCCAAGATCCTTAAGTGTTTCAGCTGGTTCTATAACCCTTACTTCCCTTTCTACTTTTAAGTACATATCTATTCCGGAATAATTGGTCAACTTGATCTCTTTCTTGAAAGCAATGCTACTGCTTGATTTTAAGATAACATCGTACGGTTCTGTATCAAGGCACTTAGGTGTGGCCCAATGATCGAATTTAAAGGGAGCATCTTTTGGAAAGAATATCGAAAACTGTCCACCCTCGGGACCCAGCCAGAAACGATCTTCACCGCCATATGGATTGATATGGGGAGTAATTTGCCCTGCTTCAAAATGTTTATAATTGATCCAGCCATAACCTTGCCCTTTACCCCCAACCGCTGAACTTGTCATCACCCTACCCTGCAAAGCAGGAACAACACACACTTTCCCCATTCCGCTTGAGTCCTTCAGCACAACAACATCCATGTACTTCTTGATAAACGAAACATCATCATCAAAGGACATTTCTGCCCCCTTTTTCATATGTACGCATCCACTCATCAACCCAAAAACTCCCAGAATTATCACGCTCTTCACGACCTTCATGTATTTCCTCCTTCATAATGGAACGAAGTATGTAACAAAGATCCATGATTGTCTAGAGCACTTCTAATAGAGATTGATCAACATTTCCAAGATGATAATCTTGCTGGAAATGAAAGCACTAATACAAAGAGTCACAAGAGGGGCCGTAACCATTGAGGGTAATATTTCGAACCGCATTGGAGCTGGCCTCGTGGTTCTTCTCGGCGTCAAACAAGGTGATACTGAAGAGAATTCACGATACCTCGCACACAAGACGGTTAATCTCCGTATTTTCTCAGACAACGAGGATAAAATGAATCTCTCCGTCATGGATACCGGAGGCGAAATACTTGTCATATCACAGTTTACGCTTTACGGTGACACTAAAAAAGGGAACAGGCCAAGCTTCATACAGGCAGCTGATCCGGCAACTGCAGAAACACTTTACAACGAATACGTGAGTTCCCTCAGACGAACTGTTGGTGATTCCAGGGTCAAGACTGGAGTATTCAGGGCTTCAATGAGCGTGGAAATAATTAATAATGGCCCCGTAACCGTAGAATTATCGACGGATGATAAATAAATCCTTTAAAATCGATACGATTTCTGATATTTGAGCATGTCTCTATGAAGGAAAAAAGCACATTTGATTTCTGGTATGCCGTGAACAATACGGAGATTGTTCTCATGCCTTCACACCATCTGGAGACATTCGGCACAACAATGCTTAGCTATCACCTTATTACAGAACTTATGGACACCGTAAACCAGACCAGGGTACGTGAGGGGCGCCTTCAGGCTAACAGGCCACAGATCATCACACCTTCGGCTTATTCCAAAACCGTACTGGAAGGCTTTGGTGAAGAAGCAAGAAACTACATAGACTGGCTCAAGGAACATGAAAAAGACATACATATTCTTCAATACGGATACACCCTGAAGAAAGAAGTATTCACCGAAAGCATCATATCCGAGAACATCAAGGTAGTAACTGAACGTGTTCAGAATCAAGTGAAAGAAAGAAATGATCCTTTCGGCGCGGTTCTGGTCGGGGTTGATGACCCATGGGATGTATGCCTCATAAAGCTCTTTTGGGAAGTTATACAGTTTTCCGCAGGCACTAATATCAGGGAAATGAAACGACAGCGCATGTTTGAAGAAGAAAGCGGAATTCCGCGCGGTGTCCGAAAGGAAATAGACGAGGCATTTCTGGCCACAAGCAGGGACCCAGCCCTCATAAAGCACCTTGGGAAAAAACTGCAGGATTATGGGCTGTTCGAACAGTACCAGGACAGGTTTTTTGCGCTTGTGAAAGCATCCAAACAGTAGAACATCAAGTATTCAGGGAACATATCATGACACAAACAATCACAGAAAAGATTCTGGCCAAGGCGGCAGGGAAAGATGAAGTCAGGCCGAACGAAAACATTTGGGTAATGGCAAACATACTTTTAACCCATGATGTGTGCGGGCCGGGAACCATAGAAGTGTTTAAACGTGAATTCGGCGCAGACGCGAAAGTATGGGACCACGAGAAAGTTATAATTATTCCTGATCATTATATTTTCACAAAGGATGAGAAAGCGCAGAGAAATGTAAACAGCCTGCGTACTTTTGTCAAAGAGCAGGGATTGAAATGGTTCTACGATCCGGGAACACCGCAATACAAAGGCGTATGCCATGTTGCCCTCCCCCAGGAAGGCCACGTGCGACCGGGCGAAGTTATTTTCGGAACAGATTCCCATACCTGCACACACGGTGCACTTGGCGCCTTTGCTACAGGTATAGGTAATACAGATGCCGGATTCGTAATGGGAACAGGTAAACTACTTATCAAGGTGCCACAAACACTCAGATTCAACCTCAACGGCAAGCTCCCGGACTACATAACTGGCAAAGACATAATCCTGCGTATCATTGGTGATATCGGCGTGGATGGCGCCAATTACTGTGCTATGGAATTCTGCGGCGAAGCTATCCAGCAGTTGAGCGTTGAAGAAAGAATGACCATATGCAACATGGCCATTGAGGCAGGCGGTAAAAACGGAATAATCGAGCCTGACAACAAAACAATTGAATATGTAAAGTCCAAGACCCAAAAACCGTTTTCTGTAATCACCGGCGACTCAAACGCCAAAGTGGCCAGGGAATACAACTATGATGTTTCCAGCTTTCTCCCTTGTGTTGCAGAACCACACCTGCCTTCCAAATATGCCACCGCTGGCAGTCGGCAGGATATAAAGCTGGATCGTGCATACATCGGATCATGTACAGGCGGAAAGATATCTGACTTCATAATGGCCGCAAAAATATTGAATGGCAGGAAAGTTAGAATAGACACTTTCCTCGTTCCCGCGACGGTAGAGGTTGAAAATGGTTTAAAAACGGAAAAAATCGGAGGCAAATCACTTGTAGACATCTTTGCTGACGCGGGATGTTTTGAAATAGCACCACCCTCCTGTGCCGCATGTCTCGGCGGGCCGATTGATACATTTGGAAGAACTAGTGGTAAAGAAGTGGTAATAAGCACTACGAATAGAAATTTCGTAGGCAGAATGGGTTCTAAGGATGCCCCAATATATCTGGCATCTCCTCTGACTGCCGCCGCCTCAGCCATAGAAGGTAAAATAACTGATCCAAGGAAATACATGTAGTGATTCAGGAGATACGACATGGATGACTCTAAAGGAATTATAACTGGCACGGTTTACGTTCTTGATAATAATATAGATACTGACCTCATAATCCCGGCCTGCTATCTCAATCTTGTTCCTACTATCCCGGAAGAATACCGGAAACTGGGTTCATATGCCCTATCCGGATTACCTTCCAGCTATCCTCGTTTTATTAAAGAAGGCCAATCGGTATCCGAGTACAGCATTATCGTGGCTGGCAAAAATTTCGGTTGTGGCTCATCTCGAGAACACGCAGTCACCGCCCTGGCAGCTGCAGGAATAAAAGCTGTCATCGCAGAATCTTACGCCAGGATTTTTTTCAGGAATGCCGTTGCCACTGGCGAACTTTACCCCATGGAATCAGAGCAAGTACTTGTAGATTCCTTCAAGATGGGAATGCAGGCCGAGATCAACGTGTCTGCAGGAACAGTGACTAATCTATCCGAAAACAGTGTATTTAAACTGAAACCACTTGGCGCAGTAGGCCCCGTTGTTGAAGCCGGAGGCATCTTTGGATATGCCAGGTCAACAGGAATGATCCGGAAAAAGTAGATGACTGACCACACAAATCTCTCTGAACAAAACGTAAAGGCTTTAAGTGAGCAATCTGCAACACAGGAGGAAAGCCAGCCGGCGACTGTATCAAAAACACGGGTCGTAGCCGTGGCTAACCAGAAAGGCGGTGTTGGTAAAACAACAACGGTCATCAATTTAGCAGCATGTCTCGCATATCTGCACAAAAAAATACTGATTATCGATCTCGATCCGCAAGCCAATGCCACTAGCGGTGTTGGTATGCCGCTTCAGAAAGATACCAGCCTTTACCGTGCATTACTCGGAGAGACTTCAATAGTTACGCTTATCCAAAACACTCCATACCAGGATCTTGACATTATTCCATCCGAACTTGATCTGGCAGGGTCAGAGGTATATGTAGCAAGGCAGGATAACTATCTTCACTGTTTCAACACCGCACTGGTTCCGTTACTGTCTACCGATTATTACGACATCATAATAGTTGACTGCCCACCGTCACTTGGGATTCTGACAATGAACGCACTTACGGCCGCCCACTCGATTCTCATACCTATCCAGTGTGAATATTATGCGCTTGAAGGATTAAGCGTGATCGCCAGGCTTGTGCAACAATTGAGAGACAGCGGGGCAAACCCCGCCCTGGACATCGAAGGAATAGTAATGACCATGTTTGACGGACGTACAAATCTTTCCGATCAGGTTGTCGACGAGGTCAGAAAACACTTCGAAACAAGGGTTTACGCGACAGTAATTCCTCGTAACGTTCGACTCAGCGAGGCCCCCAGCTTTGGTAAACCTGTAATCCACTATGATTGGCATTCTACCGGCGCCAAAGCTTATATGTTGTTCGCGCAGGAATTTGCAGCACGAATAGATGCAGTTACAGGAAGAAACAACAGATAAAGTCCAAAGCCAGATTACTTCTTGTTATCCTTCTTAAGCTTCTTCAACTTCCCGGCATTTGACAGTTTTTGAACCGGAGACATTCGATTAACAAGCAGCATTCCGTTCAGGTGATCTACTTCATGCTGGACCGTCCTCGCCAAAAGACCAGAGACAGCGAGAACTGCATCTTTTCCGGAAAGATCCTTAAACCTCACTTCAACTTTCGCGGCCCGTTTAATGGTAACAAATATTTCAGGAAAACTCAGGCACCCCTCCTGGCCAACTTGCACACCTTCCATTTTATCAATAACAGGATTCAACATGATGATAGGCATTTTGACATCAGGATTAGAACGCTGTTTCGTCACATCATCAACATCCATGGACGCGGGAAGGTCTATTACACATATTGATTCTGTATGCCCAACCTGCTCTGCCGCTAACCCAAGGCCGTTACTGCTGTACATAGTGTCCAGCATATCCCTTGCAAGTTGCTTAATAGAATCATCTATTTTTCCAACCGGAACAGCTTTCTTTTTAAGCACAGGATTCCCGTAGGTTGTAATCTCAAATTTCAAAACCGCTCTCCTTGATCCAATCAGCCAGGTTCAACCTGACCTGTTCAAGCATTTCACGATCAGATATAGTTGTATTCCGCCCCTCGTCGTACTGCGCGGTAATCCAGTCATAGATCTTCTTAACCCCTGGATGCTCTTTTGTCAGAGAAGCTGCACCCCGGCCTATCTTGTTGTGCACCCAAAGGACGACACCCGCAAGACCACTCTTATCTGTTACCGCAATCTCAACAGGCCTGTTCAAAAGCTTCGCTGTATCAAAGATATTATATATTTCTTCATTCTTTAATAATCCATCAGCATGGATTCCAGCCCTCGTCATATTAAAATCCTTGCCAACGAGAGGCATATTCACAGGAATCTGGAAGTGAAGCTCTTTTTCAAAATACTCAGCGATCTCGGTTATCACCGTCGTATCTACACCGCAGTCATTTCCCCTGAGCTGAAGATAACTCATCACAAGCCCCTCTATTGAGGGATTACCTGTCCGCTCACCTATCCCAAGCATTGTACCATTGGCCGCGGCACAACCATAAAGCCAGGCGGTGACAGCATTTGCGTT
>MHBM01000085.1:0-6365 GCA_001804885.1 Lentisphaerae bacterium RIFOXYA12_FULL_48_11 | reverse complement strand
TAAGATCATTATGACCATGCCATTCCATCCATTCACACGGAACACCTGCATAGTATGCCAAACCATGGATCAATCCAGGCACTGAGCGTGGCATCGCCACGCCGGGGTACGGTACGCCAAGGCCAAGAGTATCACAGACCCTTATTTTTATGACCGACTTACTTTCTTCCGCCAACTTCATTAATTCATGCGCGAACGGAACAACAAAACCATAAAAATCAGCCCTGGTAGCATCTTCAAAATGGCATCGCGGGATAATCCCAACCTCAATTGCCTCCCTGACAATCCAGAGATACTCATTCATCGCCTCTTTTCTTGTCTTACGAAGCTTGAGGAAAATGTGATAATCCGAGGCTGATGTCAGGATCCCTGTCTCCTTCATTCCAAGTTCTTTAGCCAGAGATAAATCCTTCTTGTGAGCACGTATCCATCCTGTAATTTCGGGATATTCATAACCAAGCTCATAAACTTTACTGATAGCCTCTTGATCCTTTTTTGTATAAAGGAAGAATTCAGCCTGCCGGATCAACCCCTTGGGACCGCCCAACCGGTGCAACATTTTATAAAGATCAACAACCTGCTTGACTGAATACGGAGGCATAGACTGCTGGCCGTCACGAAACGAAGTATCTGTAATCCAAATCTCGGGAGGAACGCGCATAGGACTCAATCTGTGATTAAACCCTATCTTTGGAACCTCATTATAAGGGAATATATCCCGATATAAATTCGGTTCACTCGGATCATCAAGATGAACACTATACGAATCAGAATCAAAAGTATTAAAACCTGGACTAAACTTCAGCATAAATCTTCCTCTATCTGAGATTTAAAAAGTTTAGGACACATAACTATTCTTTGCAATCAATTTAGCATAAACAGAAAAGAAATTTAGCATCAAAGGCAAATGTCAAATTTCCGGGATAAAGGAAATCCAAAAACGAGAAACGATCCCTTTCAACTTTTTTCTTGTAGTAAGTTGTTTTCCATATAAATTGAATGTTCTATGAAATCAAAAGTCGACTGTATTCCATGCATGTTCCGTCAGGCTCTTAATACATCCCGACTGGTTACCAAAGACCAGTCAGTCATTAGACGTATTTTTGCACAAGTAGCAGACTGGACTAAAAGAATCTCACTCGACAACTCGCCGGCAACAAACAGCAAACCTATCTATCTCATAGTTTCAGAAGTCACTGGGGTCAGCGATCCTTATGCGGTACAGAAGAAACAAACTAATCAAGGCGCACTTGCCCTCCTGCCAGAGCTCAGAAAATTTATAAGAAAGTCGCCAGACCCGCTTGACGCCGCTTTACATATAGCCATAGCCGGAAATGTAATCGATATGGGTATCGGCCACTCATTCGATTTCAATCGTGAAGTGGAAGAAATCCTCGAAATCATGAACAGAAAGTTGGGAATATCAGATTTGCCTGACTTAAAGGCTGAACTTCATCCAGGGATAAAACTACTTTACCTGGCAGATAATGCTGGCGAAATTGTTTTTGACCGCCTTCTCGTCGAGCAATTGCTTAAAACCGGCGCTAAAATCACCTTGGCCGTCAAATCTGGGCCAATTATTAACGATGCAACTATGGAAGATGCCAAGATTGCAGGGCTCACCAGGCTGGTAAAGGTGATAACAACTGGAGGAAATGATGTAGGCGTTAACTGGAATAACATTTCCAGGGAATTTATGAACACCGTAAAGAATGCAGACATCATCCTGGCAAAAGGACACGGTAATTTCGAGACCTGTGATGACCGCCGTGAAAACTTCTATTTTCTATTGAAAATAAAGTGTGAGATGGTCGCTCGCCAGATTGGAGGAAACCTGGGTGACCTCGTTTTCAAACACTCGCACAAAAAGAAAAAACAAGTGCGCCACGCACGACATCAATAGAACAAGCCTGCATTTGCGTCATACCAGAACCGCTATTTCTTTGAGCGCTTAACATTAGTTAATTTCCTACGCTTTTTCCTTTTTGATTCAGCGACACATGTTTATGATGCGTTGATGATTAGTTCAGTTCCAGAATCCCTCGGAATAATTGCCGGGAAAGGTGTATACCCTCTCCTGCTTGCTGAGTCGGCTAAAAAGCAGGGAGTCCGCCACATTTTCTCAATTGCATTCAAAGGCGAAACGGAGCGGAGTATCGAAAAGTATTCTGATGAGACAAAATGGATTAATCTTGGATTGCTGGGCGCCATGCTTGATGCCCTACATATAAGCGGAGTCAAAAATTGTGTAATGGCAGGGCAGATCACACCTACTCACCTTTTTAATATCAGAATGGACACCCGAATGTTATCGCTATTAAAAGCGCTGCCAGTCAAAAATGCTGAAACCATATTTGGAGCCGTCGCCAACGAGATGAAGGCACTAGGTATCGAACTGATGCCCGCGTCAATGTTCATGGAATCACACATGCCTTCTGCTGGCCTTCTTTCTGCAAGGGCACCGACAAATCTTGAGCAGAACGATATCGATATAGGTCTTAAGGTAGCACGAACAACCAGCGGACTGGATATAGGCCAGACTGTGGTTATAAAGGGCGGCACCATTCTGGCCGTCGAGGCGTTTGAAGGCACCGACGAGACTATTGAACGGGCAGGAAAACTGGGAGGGCCCGGAGCCGTAATTGTAAAAGTGGCCAAACGCGGACACGACATGCGATTCGACATACCGGTAATCGGCAGCCACACCATGAAAACCATGAAGAAAATAAAGGCGTCCCTTCTGGCGGTTGAAGCTGGTCGGGCAATACTTCTTGAACGTGAAAAAATAGTCGAAGAAATCAATAAAATGAATATGTGCTTAACAGCAGTTAATTATCTGGAAGAAAAATGAATCTAAGAAATCCCAAAAGCAACAAGGTTAGAGTCGGAGTTTTCGGAGTCGGGAGCCTGGGGCAACACCATGCGAGGATTTATGCCTCTCTCCAAAATGCAGAACTTGTAGGTATATATGACGTTGACAAAAGCCGAGCAGCCCAGATTGCCTCGACCTGCAATACAAAGGCATTTGAATCTTTTGACGATCTCGCCTCAAGAATAGATGCAGCGAGCGTTGCCGTCCCGACAAATCATCATTTCGAAACAGCCTCAAAACTAATGGACAAGAATATTCATCTGCTGGTTGAGAAACCTATCGCGGTAACCACCGACGAAGCAGAAAAAATGGTTAATATAGCACGCCAAAAAGAAATCATCCTCCAGGTAGGGCACATCGAACGCTTCAACCCGGTAATGAAATTTCTCGAAGACAGCCTGTCCAAGCCGCGTTTTATCGAGGCAATTCGACTGGCCCCCTACCCTCCACAACGGGAAACTGGGATGCCCAGGGGAACAGAAGTCAGCGTAATACTTGACCTCATGATACATGATCTGGATATTATTCTTCACCTGGTCCGTTCACCAGTCAAAGATGTGCATGCAGTTGGTGTTCCAGTCCTAAGTCCGACCGAGGATATAGCAAATGTGCGTATCCTGTTCGAAAACGGGTGCGTAGCAAATGTGACAGCAAGCAGGATAAGCCAGGAGAAAATGAGGAAGATCCGTGTTTTCCAGGAAGATACTTACGTGTCTCTGGACTATATGAATCAGGCAGGGCAACTTTGTAAAAAGACCGGAAAATCTATTGAAGCAATGCCAGTCCCTATTGATAAAGGTGAACCTCTTGCAATTGAACTGGAATCATTCATGCAGTGTGTTCAGACACGCGGCACACCTGTCGTCACTGGCGCACATGCTTCAGAAGCTTTAAAGTTGGCCGTAAGGATACGCCAGCGTCTGGCAGAAAGTCCTTCTTAAAGTTTGGAAACAGGATCGTCTATATATGATTGCGACACAGGCTATAATCGTAAAGTTATTAATAAATAATGGTCAGAAAATATTTGCATGAATACCGAAGATAATACCATTGCGGAAGAAAAACGCTCAGTGATGATAATTGCCGGCGAAATCTCGGGAGATATGAGAGCCGCAGAACTTGTCCACGCAGTCCGAGAACGCAGCCCAGGTACTGTATTCTTCGGAATAGGTGGCCAGTTTATGAGAGAAGAAGGTGTTGAAACGTTTTATGACGTCAAAGACATGGCTGTAATGGGGTTCATCGAAGTATTCAAACGCTTCTTCTTCTTCAGGCGGGTTTTCAACGAAATGCTCGCCGTAGCAAAAGAACGGAAACCTGATGCCGTCATACTCGTGGATTATCCCGGATTCAACCTCCGTTTCGCCGCGAAGGTTCACGAGATGGGAATCAAAACTATATACTACATATGTCCGCAGGTCTGGGCTTGGAACCAGGAACGGATTCCACACATGGCAAAGATCGTTGATCGTCTAATCTCAATCTTTCCCTTTGAAGCGGAATATTTTGAAGGAACAGAACTAAAGGTTGATTATGTAGGTCATCCTCTCGTCGACGAAATACGCCCCTACCTTTCAGGTGATACCCCTGAAATGCCCTGGCAGAGCGGAAAGCCCAGAGTCGCTATACTTCCAGGTAGTCGTAGGAACGAGATAGACAGAATTCTTCCAGTCATGTGGAAAGCCTCAGTCGAAATTGAAAAGAAACATCCTAATGCCGGTTTTATCATCGCCGCCGCATCAGATGAGATTGGCGACTATATCAGCAACAAGATACAATTGCTTCCAAAGGGCCCTGACCGGTGCGAAATAGTGGTGAATAATACAAGGCACGTTCTGAGACAGGCCATGGCTGCCATGGTAGCTTCAGGCACAGCCACGATAGAAACAGCGCTGATGCAATGCCCAATGGTAATCATCTATGTTGTATCTCCCCTGACTTACTTTTTCGCAAAAAGGCTCATAAAGGTTAAGAATATCGGCATGGTAAACATAGTCGCAGGAAAGCGTCTTTGCCCGGAATTGATACAGCATCAAGCCAAGCCGACTGATATTGCCAAAGCAATGAACAACCTGGTCACGGATACTCCTGACCGTGGCTTCATGATAATGAAACTCAAGGATGTTTCTGACGCTTTGGGGGAAGGCGGCGCATCCGGCCACGCTGCCGATATTATCGTCGACGAGATAAGCAAATGAAGCTTTGCAGATTCGCAGAAGAATTCTTACTTGCAGTAGTGCTTTTCACCACCTGCTCGGGCTTAATCCTGCAGGCTGAAGAATCCGAAGGGAATAAGTGCTATTTATTTTCCTCATTCAGAGGAAATGGTGAGGACGGGTTGCACCTGGCATACAGCACCGATGGACTGAGATGGCAGGCACTGAAAAACGACAAATCTTTTCTGAAACCAGAGGTCGGCGGCAAACTGATGAGGGATCCCTGTATTTGCACAGGCCCAGACGGAATATTTCATCTGGTATGGACCAGCAGCTGGAGTGAGAACGGCATAGGCATCGCACATTCAAAAGACCTGATTAAATGGTCAGAACAGAAACTCCTATCTGTCATGAAACATGAACCAAACGCAAAGAATTGCTGGGCACCTGAAATCTTCCACGACAGTACAGCCATGGAATTCATAATATTCTGGTCAACCACAATCCCTGGACGCTTCCCTGAAACAGATAATACGGGGGATGGAGACAACAATCACAGAATTTACTATACATCCACCAAAGATTTCCGGACTTATTCTACAACACGGCTCCTATATGATGATGGGTTCAACGTTATTGATGCCACCATGGCCAAAGATGGCGAACGATATCTCCTTTTTATCAAAGATGAAACCAAACGACCCGTCCCCAAGAAGAACATCAGACTTGCAACAGGCACTTCGCCTCGGGGTCCTTTTAGCCATGCGGGCAAACCAATATCCATGGATTGGGTAGAAGGCCCAACAGCCCTAAAGATCGGCAAATCATGGATAGTTTATTTTGATGAATATACCCGTCATAAGTATGGCGCTGTTTCCTCAGATGACCTTCATCAGTGGGATATTATCTCAGACAAGGTTGTATTTCCAAAAGGAACAAGACACGGGACAATATTCACCGTTTCTCAATCCATTCTGAACAGACTCTTACAACAAAACGACTAACCGCAAGTTCTGTTTTTTTGCAATTCAAGATTGGACATTAGATCTCCGATATTGGATATTAAGTAAAGATTACTTCTGTAATGTATCTCTTCACTCCGGAGGTTGGCACATGTATAAAGAATCCAGCAACATATGCAATTTCTTTTCCCGCAGACAGTTTCTCAAGAACGCAGCAGCTTTGACTGCTTTCCCATATATCATTCCTTCTTCTGCCCTCGGTGTAAATGGCCAGACGGCCCCCAGCAACAGAGTCAACATCGGTTTCATTGGTGTCGGAGGACAGGGGTCCGGGCACCTTAATAACACTTATCAGGACACCATACAGACTATCGC
>MHBM01000084.1:14724-14891 GCA_001804885.1 Lentisphaerae bacterium RIFOXYA12_FULL_48_11 | reverse complement strand
GATGACCAATTCAGGATAAGTCAATTTTCACAAGAATATGTGTGGGGATATTGCATAAAACCCCATTTTGTTATAATATTTTAACTAATCAGTGATAGTAAAAGGAGATTAAAAACATGATTATTATAATGAAGCATGGTGTTACAAAACAGGAAATTGATGATGTG
>MHBM01000084.1:0-14629 GCA_001804885.1 Lentisphaerae bacterium RIFOXYA12_FULL_48_11 | reverse complement strand
GAGCCTTGAAACGCTTGAAAGCCTGAACTGTGTCGAGCGTGTCCTTCCAATTCAAAAGCGATATAAACTTGTCAGCCGCGAGGCGCAGGCAAAAACCACCAGGATTCGAGCCGGCAATGTAGTTATCGGTGATGGTACATTCCACGTGATAGCCGGCCCATGTTCTGTTGAAAGCATGCACCAGATGATGACTGTCGCAAAAGCCGTCAAAGCCGCTGGAGCCACACTCCTGCGCGGCGGTGCATTTAAACCAAGAACATCACCATACGATTTCCAGGGACTTGGCGCCGAGGGTCTCCACATACTCAGAACCGTAAAAAAAGAGATAGGGATGCCTATCGTTTCGGAGATTACGAGACAGGCGGACTTGGAACCAATGATGGATGTCGTTGATGTTCTACAGATTGGTGCCCGTAATGCAATGAATTATGCGCTCCTCGAGATCGTCGCGAAGTCCGGCAAACCAATCCTACTGAAACGCGGGCTGGCTTCAACCATCGAAGAATGGCTGTTGGCTGCTGAATATATTGCTAAAAATGGAAACCCAAATGTAATCCTGTGTGAGCGAGGAATAAGGACTTTTGAACAAGCAACACGCAACACTTTGGACATCAGTGCCGTGGCTCTGGCCAAGCAGGAATGCAATCTCCCTGTTATCGTTGACCCAAGCCATGCAGCAGGACGTCGTGACCTTATCCCGGCGCTTTCAAAGGCAGCCATAGCCGCAGGGGCCGACGGATTAATGATCGAAGTCCACCCTCATCCGGAAGATGCCCTGAGTGATTCATCACAGCAGCTTGACCCGCACAGTTTCAGACAGATAATGAAATCACTGCAACCCTTTATTAAAGCAGCAGGCAAGAAATCGGTTCGTTAGATTAGTAACACTGGAAGGAGGTCACAGATGACTAAGAGAGACCTAGTTGTACGCATATCAAAAGAGACAGGTGTAATACAACAGGATGTTTACACCGTCATCCAGAAAACGCTCGATTATATTACAGAAGCCCTCGTGAAAGGCGAGACCATCGAATTTCGTGATTTCGGGGTTTTTGAGGTTTGTACCCGCAAGCCGCGTATAGGACGGAATCCTAATAAACCTGAGAACGTCGTGCAGATTCCTGCTCGCAAAATCGTCAAGTTCAAGGCCGGAAAGGTAATGAAGGCAAAAGTCCTTCAGTCCTGATCCGTGGCAAGGTAATAAACTGCTTGGTGTAAAAGATAAAGGGAGACTAAATGAGTCAGGGGGATTCTTCATTTAACCCTCCACGAGGCATGCGTGACTTCTATCCTGAGGATATGGCAGTCAGGAATGCCATATTCAACGCATGGACCAGGGCTGCAACGCGATTTGGTTTTCAGCATTACGATTCCTGCGTTGTCGAATCCCTGGAGCTTCTCAAACGTAAGGCTGGCGAGGAAATTGTCGATCAGATCTACACGTTCACCGACAAGAGTAACCGCGAGCTTGCACTTCGGGCCGAAATGACTCCCACACTTGCGCGAATGGTGGCGGCCCGTCAGGGATCTCTAAGTCTCCCTCTAAAATGGTTCGCCATCGCACAGTGTTTCCGCTACGAACGCATGACCAAGGGACGGAAACGCGAACATTACCAATGGAATCTCGACATAATCGGAGAGCCATCGGTTGCCGCCGAAGCGGAAGTCATAGCTACAGCAATCTGCGCCCTTGGCCTGCTTGGTCTTGCTAAAACTGACTTTCGAATCCACTTCAACAGCAGGGCTATACTTTCACTGCTTCTGGAAAGCATCGGTATTCCCGCCCAGCACCACCAGTCAACCTTCCTTGTACTGGATAAACGCGGCAAGATAAGCAGCGAAGAAATGCAGACACTGATGACATCCTCAGGCCTGGACAGGCAGAATATTGACAAGATTTTCAGCCTCGCGGAAATATCGACACTGGATCAGGTCTTCGAAAAAACAGGGGATTCCCCTGCTGCCTGCCAGCAGGTATTAAAGTTCCTGGAACTGGCAAACGTCATGGGAATCAAGGATTCTCTTGTCTTTGATATTTCCGTAATCAGAGGCTTATCATATTACACTGGCATAGTCTTCGAGGGTTTCGATGCGGGCAAAAGTTACAGGGCAATTTTCGGCGGCGGTCGTTACGACAACCTTATGTCTGACATTGGCGGATCACCCATGACCGGCGTTGGCCTCGGCTTTGGAGATGTAGTAGTTGCCGAAATACTGGCAGAGGCAGGCAAATCCTGTATAGGGACTCAGGCCGAAACAACTGCCATTGGATTCATGGAAGATAAACAGCAGATAACCGCTGTATCTATAGCCTCGGCCTTGAGGCGAAAGGGAACGAACGTCGACTTGGCTACCCGCAACGAAAAGCCGAAGAGTTTCTTTTCAAGAACAGGTAAATTGGGATTTAAACAGGCCATATATATCGGCCCCGATGACATAATCGCGTCGTCTGTAAGAATCAAGGACTTGGCAACCAGAAACGAACGCATTGTCCCGATTTCAGAAATACTGGCGTAATAATTTTACCTGACAGCCTGAAATCTTAATTTTATGACCGGATATACAGGTTTACGAACCCTTTTCCTCTTGCCTGTTTCTGTCTTTTTGAAAGAATCACACAAAATATTTTATACTGTTCAGGCAGTCGGGTAAAACTAGCGTACGGAGGACGGTAAAACCATGTTATACACACCATGCATTGCATCAACAGTTCAATCCGGCCCTACACTGGCAGGCCTCGACTGGCTGGCCATTGGCTTATATTTTGGAATCTTGTTTTGTGTTGCATGGTGGGTAGTCCGTAAGAGCAAGGACACGGCGACCGACTATTTTCTCGCCGGTCGCAATCTTGGCTGGTGGATAATCGGGGCATCGATTTTCGCCTCAAACATAGGATCGGAGCACATCGTAGGACTGGCAGGTTCCGGGGCAAAAGATGGAGTTGCTCTTGCTCATTATGAACTTCATGCCTGGTGTCTCCTCGTCCTGGCCTGGGTGTTTGTGCCTTTTTACGCCAGAGCAATGGTATTTACCATGCCTGAGTTCCTGGAACGGCGTTTCTGCACCAAATCACGCTATGTTCTATCCATCGTTTCACTTATTACTTTCGTGGTCTCCAAGATAGCGGTAGGAATATTTGCAGGCGGTGTAGTATTCGCCACCCTTTTTCCTGATACCAGGCTCATAATCGGCACTTTGATTATCGACAGTTTCTGGATCGGCTCTGTCGCCGTAATATTACTAACAGGCCTCTACACAATGCTTGGAGGAATGCGCGCTGTCGCATATAATGATGCCGTCCAGGTCGTGGTTCTTATAGGAGGATCAGCACTGTTGACCTTCTACGGCCTCCACACCCTTGGCGGATGGCAGGCACTGCGTGATGCCTGCGGAACCGAAATGTTCAATCTGTGGAAACCAATGGTTCCGGAAGGAGTACAGGCCACATGGGCCCCAGTATTGGAAAAAAACACTGACGGCACCCTGATCAGGCAAGCGTGGTACTTTAACTGTAATTTTCCTTGGCTGGGAATGTTGATCTGCGCCCCGGTGATCGGCTTGTGGTATTGGTGCACAGACCAGTATATTGTCCAGAGAGCACTGGGCGCTCCAAATGAAAGGATCGCACGACAGGGCAGCATTTTCGCGGCATTTTTAAAGTTATTCCCCGTTTATCTTTTTATTATTCCAGGCCTGATCTGCTTTGCACTTGCCAAAAGCGGCAAAGTACCCGGACTTGATGCCCTTATCGGTCCCGACGGAAAGACAATTCCCCACGAAGCTCAGGCAGCATTTCCAATGATGGTGAAATACATGCTTCCCGCAGGACTGCGAGGAATAGTTGTAGCCGGACTCCTGTCGGCGCTGATGGGTTCCCTTGCCGGTGTGTTCAATGCCTGCTCAACGCTTTTCACGGTTGATCTTTACGCGAAATGGAGACCGGGCGCATCCCAGCACCAGCTAGTAAGGACAGGCAGAATCGCCACGGCTGTCATGGTACTAATTGCCCTGATCTGGATACCTGTCGTAAAAGGAGCTAACAGCCTTTACGAATATTTGCAGGCAATTCAGGGCTACCTGGCCCCACCGATATTCGTGGTATTCTTTTTCGGAGTCTTCTGGAAGCGACTGAACGCAGCCGGATGCCTATGGGCAATGGTAGTAGGTTTCGCTGTGGGCCTCTTCCGGATGATTGTGGATACCCCGGTGACGCTCGGAATAATCAAGAGCTATCAGGAAGGATCATTCCTCTGGATAATTAATAACATAAATTTCCAGTACTTCAGCATCCTCATAACAATCATATCTGCAGCAGTGATGATTGTTGCCAGCTATTTGACAATTCCGCCGGATGAGGAAAAAATCAAAGGACTGACTTTTGCAACAGCAACTGCCGAAAATAAGGCACAATCACGCGGAAGCTGGGGCTGGCAGGAAGTCATGGCCTCATGCGTAGTAATGGCATTCATTATAGGAGCATACATTTACTTCACAGGCTGATCCCCGATCAGTGCAATCAGCATAACCAGGGTTATGTTTTTGGCAGCTGATCCTGCACAGGCTGATCCTTATGTTCGTGATGCTTGGGAAGTTCGACCCGGATATGCAGCTCTCTCAATTGACGGATGCTAACATCATTTGGAGCGTTCATCATAAGATCCTGCGCTCGCTGGTTCATCGGGAATGCTATAACTTCCCTGATGTTCTCCTCGTGGGTTAACATCATGATAATACGATCAATACCCGGCGCTATACCTCCGTGAGGCGGAGCGCCAAGTCTAAAAGCCTTTATCAACGCACCGAAATCCTTGTCGACGGATTCACGTGAATAACCGGCAATTTCAAAAGCCTTGTACATGATTTCAGGCTGATGATTCCTTATCGCACCACTGCCCAGTTCATAGCCATTACAGACAACATCATACTGGTAAGCGTAGATCTTCAAAGGATCCATTTCCTGCAAGGCCTTTAAACCACCTTGCGGCATAGAGAACGGATTATGCGAGAAGATAACAGCCTTGTTCTCATCATCAAACTCATACATCGGGAAATCAACAATCCAGCAGAACCGGTAGCAGTCCTTCTCAACCCGGTCAAGGTCCCTGCCAAGCTTAAGCCGCAAATCACCGGCAATCCTGTTGGCCTCTTTTGCCATCTCCCCTACAAAGAAGACGACGTCACCATCTTTGGTCCCGCACATTTTCGAGAGTGCCGTCAAATCGTCAGGAGAAAGAAACTTGGCCAAAGGCCCTTTCACAGCCCCAGCCTCGAAAACAAGGTAAGCAAGCCCCTTTGACCCGATCGACTGGGCATACTCCACCAGCTTGTCAAAAAAACTGCGTGGCTTATCTGCAATCGCCGTCACAGGTATGGCCCTTATAACGCCCCCCTTCTCCACGATAGAACGGAATGCGTTAAATTTAGACGTCCGGAACAATTCTGATATATCCACAATTTCTATTGGAATACGCAGATCAGGCTTATCCGAACCATACTTAACCATGGCTTCGGCATAAGGTATTCTCTTGAAAGGGGTCGCATCTACCTTCCAGGTGGAGAACTTGGTAAAAACGCCGTACAACACAGATTCAACAACGGCAAAGATATCCTCAGGGGTGACGAACGACATCTCGATATCGAGCTGATGATGTTCGCCAGGCGATCTGTCAGCGCGTGCATCTTCATCCCTGAAACATGACGCTACCTGGAAATATCGATCAAAGCCAGCCAGCATGAGCAACTGCTTGAACTGCTGAGGCGACTGCGGGAGTGCATAAAACTTACCAGGGTGTACCCTGCTGGGAACCAGGTAATCTCTTGCTCCTTCCGGAGAACTGCTTGTCAAGATTGGTGTCTGAAATTCCGAGAAACCGTGATCCTCAATCATCCTGCGGCGTATATCACTGATCACCTTAGACCGCAGCATAATGTTCTTGTGCATTCGCTCCCTGCGAAGGTCAAGAAAACGGTATTTCAACCTGAGATCCTCCGGGCCATCCTCTTCACCCGCCAGGTAAATAGGAAGAGGATCCGCTTCACTTTCAACAACGACCGAATCTGCAAGGAGTTCTATCGCTCCGGTGGGCAATTCAGGGTTGATTGTATCTTCTGTACGCGGCTCGACTTTGCCCGTTACAGTGATCACACTTTCCAGTCGCAATTTCTGACAAGTTTCGAAGAAATCACGATCAGGCTGGATAACAACCTGTGTCAATCCATAGTGGTCCCTTAAATCTATAAAAAGAAGACTACCATGATCCCTCTTGCGAAATATCCAACCTGACAGTCTGACGGAGCCAGACGAATGTTCGCGACGCAGTTCACCGCATGTATGAGTTCGAAATGGATGCATAATGGTATTCTCCAGAAGTATTCATTATTCCGTTATTGTTACAACAGTCCCCATGGGAACCATTACAAACAGCTGCTCGACATCAGCATTCCTCATCCTGATGCAGCCCGCGCTCTCAGCCTTTCCTATACTGCCATCATCCCAGGTCCCGTGTATCCCATAACCCTTTACGTCGGGCGTTCCACTGCCGCTCGCCTTTATACTCATCCACCTGGTGCCGAGAATATTTTCAGGATTGCCGTATGGTATTTCCCTGCCATCAGGACGCCACCATACCGGTTCTTTGATCTTATCGTTAATGACAAATGAGCCCACAGGTGTTTTCCCAAACTTGCCTGTTCCCACTCCATACCTGAGAAAGAAGTCCTCGTTGAGAGTCACAATCATATCATTTCTACTCTTGCTTACCTTGATGGCAAACTTGCCCGACAGAACCATAAGACGATCCCCCAGTTTTATTATATGCGAACTGAGTAGATTACTTTTCTGTATCAGGTCAACAGTTGTACCGAACTTCCTGGCTATTTTTTCAAGAGAATCTCCGGGCTGCACAACATATTCCTGTTTTTCAGGCATTGCGGCAGGGGTCATCACAAGCTCGATATTTATCCGGCCTGCATGTTTCTCGACCTCATCACGAATACTGGGCTCCATAGGTTGCCTGAGAAATTCGATGCACCTCTTTCTGGCCTGTACAAGCGCTTTCTTCTCCTCTAATTCACTGATTTCTATGACCATTGAATTCGTGGTTGAATTAGCAGTCTGCCGAAGAGATACCAATACAGGAGGCTGATTTGTCACCTGAACTGTGACAACCTTCGTTTCTGTAACAGCAGGCGGCTGCACATCTTTATTATGTTTTTTGAATAAAGCGCACGACCAGCGTCCGGTCTTTCCCTCTGAAGCCATTTTCTGATCGTTCTTATACCAGCGAACAATGAGCATCCCAATCACTACAGCCAGAATCAGCAGGATAATCGGCTTTCTATTAGGATACTTGAATTCACCTATTTCCTGCATAGCCATACAAAATAATCCTTTTCAAAAACTTCCTTTAAAAGTACAGAGGCGCATGTTGCATTCCATGCGCCTTTTACTTGGTAAAACGATCTATCTGCTTCTCTTATAATTGCACAGACATTATGCACCGCACGAAAACTTTCCACCTAGTTGCTTGTCGTAGTAAACGTACCTGAAACCGCGGGCGCAATTGCGCTTACAGAATAAGACGAGCCCTTTTCCTCGATCCAGTTCCCATCAAGAACATACTGAGTGTTAGCTTCCGTCAAACTGTATGTGGTCGATGAACCGGATGTACTCGTGTTTGCATCCGTGTTCTCATTGTCAATGGTTACAGGTGGCGCATTAATGTTTATCGTTGTAGTATTATTAGTACCCACAGTTACAGTAGTTGACGAAGTAGTTCCCTGGACATCGTTTACCGCGACAGCGTGGACAATACCAGAGAACAATACATATCTTCCGGAATTATTGTTTCTCCCTTCAAAATTCATCTGCGACTGCACCATTACAGCACCTGCAGAATATGCCCCTGAAACTGCGTCCGCAGAACCGACAATGCCGGGCGAACCCACGGAACCAGTATAGTAGGAATTATTATTATCCCAGACTTCCACTGCATTACCCGACTGGGCAACAACAATCTGAGTAATATTGGAACCAGCAAGCACGCCACCAGACGCTGCCCTGTAAACACCAGAGAAGTTAACAGAAGCACCTGCACCCTTGCTTGTATTAAATCCATCGTCCGTCGATTCCCACTCACAGCCAAGAAACAGTGCCGCCAAACCAGAGACTGCTCCGGCCATTACAATAGAAATTGTATTTCTCATCATTGCTCCCGTTTTTTTATGCTTACAATGACCAAACCTTTATCTCAAAACACTATTGTGCGTAGAGTACCGCCAAGAAAACAGCGTGTCAAGGCAGTATCAGGATAACACGGTAGAAACGGCTTGGATTGGAATCCGACGCAAAATCAGTGAAAGAACTGACATTACCGGTAGCAGTAATAGTTGTTAAAGTCGTCCAGGGCGTTGGCGTCGCAATTGTTTCAGGTGTAGAATACTGGACGGCATATGTAAATCCAATAGCCGTATTCCAAGTCAAAGTCGCCGGACTATTAACCGTTATTCCTACAACTATCTCATACGAATTGAGATCTACAGGGAATACAACATTCCATGAACTAATACCCGCATTGGTCGAGGAAACTCCATTCCAGCTTTCCGTACCGACCTTATAATTCCCGGAGGGCAACAACCCCGTAAACCCGAACTTGCCATTCACATTCGCCACCGTAGTTTGAATCGGATCATTAGTATTCCCGTTCATGCCCATTAGGAAGACAGGACTGTTGAAGTGGTCGCTATAGGTACCTGTCATTTCAGCAGCCTGCAGTATTGCAACATCATCTATAAACCAGCCGCCACAGGAACCCGGACTATTTGCACCCGACTGCATTACAAAACGCAGGAACAAATTAGTTTCATTGAACAGAGTATCCAGGGGTACTACAACCCGCCGCCACTCACCAGTTGTATTGAATGAGTTATTCCTGTTCGGCAGTACGGAAACAATTGATCTGATCGGATTCGAACCAGTCTTACGTGTGGCCACATCTGCAGTAGTCGAAGGTCTCACACATTCAATCCTTACGAGATCACCAACATTTGCAAGATTCAACCATTCATAGAAAACCAGATAATATCCATTCGGATTTGTATCATCAGTGAAATTATTCAGCGGCGGATTTGAAAGGTCAAACAAGGGCGAATAAAGTTCCGCAACAGTGTTGGTATGATAAGCACCAGTCAACCCGGTTCCGAAGCACCACCTGCCACTATGTGCATACTTCGGTCCATACGTTCCGCTTGCATCGGGCGCACCCAGGGTCCACTGCCCTGCACCGGAGAGCGGATGCCACCAAAGATCAGAATATGAAGAAACAATGGCATCATATCCGCTTATAGTTATGAAATCCATAATGGTTGGCGAAGGCGTTCTCTTACCCTCATACGGAAATTCCGAAACAGAGTTCATCAGATGTTCTTCACGCCCATTGAACAGGTTATGGGCATGAGATAGAGACTCGAAATCAGCAATAACGCTGGGAACAGCCACGGTTCCAACTGGATCAAGAGGAGTCCTGTCAGAGTACATTCCGCCAATCGTCCTGTAAGCAAAAGGTATTCTTTCCGGTGTTCCCGTCAGGTTCAAATATGCACTCGCGCTGATAAGGGCATTTACGGTCGGGTCTCGGCCTGCAATATGCCCGCCGAGAGCATGCTCAACATTATCAGCCACTTCATCGTTATCCGTATCGGTAGACGTCGGCATTGTCCCTGTTCTACCACCAAACACGTATATCTTGTTATCCAAAACTGCGGAAGCCGCAAAAGCCCTTGGCGCCGGTGTAATCTTGTCCGGATTTGTATTCGACCACGCATGCCTCTGACCATCCGGCTCAACAAGCAACCACCGCCACGGCTGACCGGAACTGGACGGTATGGAACCCATTTGCTCCAGAACCCACATGTCATTAAAATATTTCTGGCCATCTGTCCCGCCAAACAGACACGGATGCCCACCGACAACCCCTAACACCGCACCACCGCGCGGCCTCGGCTTGTTATTCGGTTCCGGATATGATGTACCACTGTCGGTATTTGCAAAATCAGTTATCTGGTACCAGCGACCTCCACTCCAAATCCATAAATCATTCAGAGGAGCATTATTTGCATCAAATCCACCAAACAGTACTGCAAAATTCTTATTGGTAACGCCAACCATTGAGTGTCCCCACCTTGCAGTAGGAGCAGAAACACCGGGGGTCAACCCGATCTGCTGTACATAACCGCGAGAGTTGCCTGCCAGAGTCCAGGTATCATCAAGCACACGGCTTCCATCAAGGCCTCC
The DNA here is from genome assembly GCA_001804885.1 of Lentisphaerae bacterium RIFOXYA12_FULL_48_11. Taxonomy (GTDB): domain Bacteria; phylum Verrucomicrobiota; class Kiritimatiellia; order UBA8416; family YA12-FULL-48-11; genus YA12-FULL-48-11. The sequence goes on along the minus strand of MHBM01000084.1, from coordinate 4,338 downwards.
GAACATTACCATGGAATAATCATCCAATATTGCTGATGCTGAGGATTTTCGCTCATATGGAACCTGGACCAGTGTTGTAGTCACTACATCGATGTCACCATTATCACACCAGTCAGGATTGATAAGCTTGATCGACAACCTTGCATTCTCAATCGGGAGGAACATATCATTGAGCGACGATAAAATAAACCCGATTGAATTCCCGGTCTCCCAGCGTGGATTAGCCCAGAAATTATTGTCGTCGTGACCGAGCATGAATATTTCATGAACAATGTCTGTCACATCTATATCGATAGTAGCCTGTTCAGCGGTCAACTGCCTGACGGTGTAAGTCCGCGGATCACCAAATTTCTTTACAATACCAATTCCTCTATATCTATCATTAATTGTAAGCAGAGAGCCCTGCCACCTATTTGTCTTGAAGAAATAGGAAGTATATGTCCGATGCCCTGATGTCCGCATGACAGTTTCGGCAGAATCGTCAGTAAGACTGACCTCGCCAAACAACCTTATATCCATTGGCCCCGCAGTTGTTGTATTCGGCTTGGTGGTAAGAGAAAGAATGGCCACCATATTCGTCATGCTATCCTGCATATACTCATTAGCAGTATTGAGGACATTCCTGATATGAACAGCGCCAATTACCACGTAATTTGTGGGATCCGTACCTGCAGTGTACCAAAGGTGCCCAACACCAGCGCCATCATTCATGATATTGGTTGCCACAGATGTAGGAGTAGTAGGATCAACAAGGGCATAACCAAGCGCATCGCTCTGCCACGCGAACTCAGGTTGAGAATAATCTTCCTTCGGCATATAAGCATACGAAAGATTTGCCATTGGTGCAAGGTTGTATACCTCTGCACGATCATGACTATTCATGTATGGCCAATAATCAAATGCACCCAGGCGGCGATCCCACCCTGTAACATAAGGCAGCTCATATACATTATTTGTTCCGTTTTCGCCCCACAAATTAGCCACAGATGAGGCATCTAGTCCATAATAGGTATATGCGTCTCGATAGCCAGGCCTCGGTCTTTCGTCAGGCTGCCATATCTGTCCTCCGGTCTGGTGCCGGTAGCCGTACTGTTCCACCTCAGGCTGACTTCCAGATACAAGATCGGACATACCGACAGCAGTTCCAAAAAAGGCATTCATATCTGAAAAAGCCCATACAGTCTGAGCACCAGGCCGCCATGCCGCATTGTCACAGAATGTCCAGCTATTGGTATACCAGGTTGACCCATTACGCCCTCCTAGAACAACAAACTGCTTTGCCTTAGCCAGCAGTTGATTTGTACTGCCAATCCCGCTTACCGCCTGCCCGCTGTATATTCCATTAATATCACGAATTTCATAATTAATCGCGGAAGCAGTTGCACCCCATCGCCGTTCAGGCCTGTCATAAGGCCATTCAGCAACCGGCCTGTTGCCCGTAAGTGCAGCACCTGCATCACTGCCCAGAGTTCGACCAAGAACACGTGGATAGATATAGATTCGAGTAATTCTGCATGGCTTATTGTAATCACTAGTGGGATTATTTTCAGGATCTAGAATTTGCAGAGTATGAATTCCCCTATACATTATTTTAGCTGAGGCATACGACCAAGCAGACGCAGCATTAACAGGAGCCGTCTGCATCGCATCACCAAAATCAAGCTTCACTTTTTCTCGCATGTAAGTACCATCATGAAGAATAGCAATCTCATAGACATCATTGGTAGGCACAGAGAAGTAATATGTCAGCACATTATTGTAAGGCCTGGCAGCTGATATAGGTGACACTGACCACTCATACGTACCGGCATCATTGGTCCATCCTCCCACGGCAGGCCAATTGGCGACAGGTATAATAATTCTGTTGTTTACGTCAAATGCTGCAACAGGAACCTGTTCTGGAGTTTTATCCGTTAAGACCTGCTGCCAATATGCATGCCATCCCAGCTCCCTGTTACCCGTGGAAGTGCACATCCACAAATCATTCAACGCGCGGTCATAATGATTGGTGCTTGCCCCCGTGCTATCGGTATTTACTTCTCCCCATTTACTTGGGTCAGTCAATGATATTCCGTCGAGAAGAGTATCGCCGTCAGTATCCTGTTTCAGGGGATTTGAGCGAAACGCTTTGACTTCTTCGCCATCCCACAAGCCATCACCATCAGTATCATTAATACGCGGATCGCAACTTCCTTCTATCGCATAAGCATTGGCGAGCGGATTATACAGGAAACGCAGATTATACTCATTCAAGTTATTAATGCCATCCCCATCAAGATCACCGAAAATCCACAAATTTTCATAGTTGATGATCATCCCTATATCAACCTCGGCATTGGCTTTCGGATCCATCGGATGCAGTTGCTTCGCGACTTCCCAGCCATCAGGCATACCATCATCATCAGAATCAGGGTCAAACGGGTCTGTTGAGTAGTTCCAGCTTGTCAGGGCAGGAGGTGTCCCGTACAAGCCGTTGAGTACGAGATATTCCTGTAGATTTGACAAACCGTCGCCATCAGAATCAATTGCGCCATCATATGGATTTGTCGGATCGAGTCGTTTACCGACAGGACGAATCTCACCTGATTCAACATCAAAGAGCACTTCAAACCCATCCGGCATGCCATCACCGTCACTGTCCCAGTCCAATGGTCCATCGGGCAAACCATCCCCGTCAGTATCCGTTGTTGGAGACCAGTTTGCGAAGAATCCGCCATTATGCCTGTCGATATTGCCATCTGTATCCCAGACTTCCCATCCATCAGGCAAGCCATCAGCATCAGTATCCCGGATATTTGGGTCAGTACTGTAAACATTGACCTCGAGCCCATCAGTCAAACCATCCCCATCAGAATCCCTGTTCATGGGAATTGTACCGAACTGCCATTCTTCAAGATTACTGAGACCATCTGCGTCATAGTCAAGAGAAGCATCAGATGGGTCTCTAGGAGTCAATCCATTATTAAGCTCCCACCCATCAGGCATTCCGTCCCCATCACTATCCGCGACACCTGGATTACACCAGTTATTCGTATTACCGCTCGCCGCATTCAGCACCCCGAGGAACTCCCTGATGTTTGTCAGACTGTCATTATCAGGATCGAGCTCGGTACCCCCTTTATTAAGTGGATCAATTCCGGTAATAGTGCGGTAAACATACTCAAAACCATCCCACATCCCCTCACCATCAGTATCCACCTTGTCCGGCCTGGTATCTGCAAACGCCTCGGAACCCTTCAAATGGCTTTCACTGACAATATCTATATCGGGGCCTGCAGAATTTACCCAATAGTACATAACAGGCGTTCCATTTGCGGAAGACCACCAGATCATGAAGTCTGTCGCAAATTCGTCACCTTCAATAGAAATGCGGGATTGATCAGGCCATACAGGAACAGGCCAGAAATTAATTCCTTCCAGGAATCTGCCACGAAAATTCACACCAACCCATGAATCCCCTGGCGCCACATTCTCATCAATAGAACTTAGTGCGAGATAATTTGTGAGACCATCATAGCCCATCTCCTGAATATCCGTCATTCCGTCAGCATCGGAGTCGTTCGTGCTCAGGCTCATCCTAACGCCAAAGAGGCGATACTGTTCAAACTTCACGTAATTACCCAATCCATCACCTGCGGTATCATCGTCTCTGTCGGCAATCAGGATGTTGGTATATGAATTGGCCTCGATTGAATCACCCAGCTTGTCATAATCCCTGTCTGCATCAAACAGTACGAACTGAAGGTTATTTGTCACACCAACTTCAACAGCGAGGCTCTTGATTTCGGAATCCTGGTAACCGCTCTTACTTATTGAAAACTTATGCGTGCCTGTGCCAAGGTTTCTCAAGAGAATTGGAGTCGTAGTTCGACCCTGCCCGGCCACCGCTATGCTGTCCCATACCGCCCTGCCATCTACATAAACAGTCGCATTTGAAACGGCATTACCATAAAGGTCTATGGTTGAAATATAAGCATAGCCGCCATCGCCCGGAATTTCAGCAGCACCAAACCCTACATTGGCAACACCGCTGGTAGGAACCAGTACTATTTTCGGGGCCACAACACATCCATCTCCTGATGGTCGCAGAGATACCTCATGATACCCACCCTGAAGACCAGCGATCATTCCAGCGCTGCTATTCCCTGCAAGCACGCCATCTACGTAAACCGGATGTGAAACACCTTCAGTAGTAACATTCAACAAGCCACCAGACGGATTTGCGGCATCTACCTGAACCACGGTTATTTCACCGCCACGGACAGGCAGTGAAATTCTAGGAATACCCGACAATCCAGACAGCGATACAAAATGCTCACCTTCAGCAATATCAGAAAG
>MHBM01000083.1:23806-30687 GCA_001804885.1 Lentisphaerae bacterium RIFOXYA12_FULL_48_11 | reverse complement strand
ACAGAAGGCCGACTGTGTCGTCGGCGTTGGTGCTGGCTCCGGAGATCGTGTTGCCCAGTACAATGTGTTCTGTATGTGAGAGCATATTTGATATTCCCCATGGATCTATATCAGCCTGCAGCCATATACCTCTGGCCGGAACAGCGTTGGTAGATAGCGAAATTCCTGATACGGTAATGCTATTGCTAAGGATAAGGGCAGGTCCTTCTGCTGCGGTTACACGTATACCCACAATTCCGTTATCAATTTCATTTCCAGTTATGACTATTTTCTCTCCGCTGCCGGCGGCTTGATTTGCCCATATTGCCGTGGAGCAAAGGTTGAAGAAGTTGCTTCTGATGTTGATCCAGTTCATGGTCTTGGACGTGTACTTGCATTCAGCAAGGTACATTCCTGCATTGGCATTACTGCCGGTTATGTCAGTAAATTCATTGAATTCGCAGGTTGCTGGAGCATGGCGGAGATACAGTCCGCTTGCCGTGAGTGGATTGGTGGAGGATATATTTGTAATCAGGTTGTAGCCGAAATAACTCCGAACGACATCGTCATCATTTGTTGTCGGATAGGGGACATAACCATTGCACATCACTCCGTATCCCCCGATATTTCTTATTACACTATGATTTACATTTAATGGCTTGTTGGTTGTGTATATCCCGTAAATGACGTCCGGTTCTCCGTTTGTGTCTACATCTCCTTCAATTGTAACGTTTTGAATTGTAACGTTGTTTGTTCCTGAGAATATGACCATGGGGAAAGCGGGATTGTTAATATAGAACGGCTTTATCACCGTGGTTGATATGTGGCGAGAAAAGACTGGATTCGTTGCAATATAAGAGTCGCTGCCACTGATGGTAATACTGTTTGTTATATACAAGGAGTCAACATATTCTCCAGGCCCAACATTGATTACATTGTTTGATGCGACCTGGTCCAAAGCATATGAGATTGTTAACCATGATGAAGTTGGAGATAGTCCGTTATGAGTGATATCATCGAGTCCGTTGGTCGAAACATAGTAGTCCGTTGCTGTCGAAATAGTCAGTCTTGTTATAAATAAACAGACTGCTGCGACAACAAAAACGTGATTACGTTTTAATGCGGTTTTCATATTTGACGGCTTAAATAAAAAGTTTACAAAAATCGGCCCAAGAAATCGATAAAATAGACAAATTTGCTTTTTTATAGTCGCTTTTGTGCATACTTTATGTTTAAGAATGAACTACTGTATAGACCGTAATGAAGATTTCTTATGGTATTAGAAGGGTAGCTCAATGACAGGCAGGGGCTCTGAATCTATTATTCTGGATGATGATCGTTTGGCGGTTGTAAGTGGTATTATTGGCACCATTGCTCATGATTTTAACAATCTTCTGACCCCTTTTCTTGCTTATCCCCAGTTGATTAAAAGTGATTTGCCTGAAAATGCAAGCAGCCATGCTCTGCTGGATGTTATGGAAAAGACAGCCAAGGATATGGTTCATATCAATCAACAGCTCATGGATCTTTCCTCCAGAAACGAAATAGAGTTATATCCGGTGGATGTAAACGAGATCGTTTCGAGCGTGATTTCACAATTGCATACAAATGGCTTAATTACTCCGGGTATGTCGCTTCATACTGTATTGCCTGCCAACCTTGTTCGCGTTCCCGGTAACATTGATTGCCTTATCAGGGCGATTTACAATATTTGTTTGAACGCTGTTGAGGCGATTGCTTCGGATGGAAAGCTCGAGGTTCGTACCGAAGTGATACATGTCGAAGAAGGTTGCAGCGCGGCAGGTATGACCCGTAAAAAAGGTGAATACGTTCGAATTGCTGTCTCTGATAATGGCCCAGGTATTCCGGAAGATGTCAGAGGCCAGATATTCAACCCCTTTTTTACTACCAAGAAGGGTGGGAACAGGCGTGGATCAGGTCTTGGTCTAAGTGTGACTTTCAGAATAATAAGGAATCACAAGGGATTCATCGATTTTGAGAGTAAGCCGGGACATGGGGCCAGTTTCTTTCTGTATTTACCGATCGATAGTCCTGTTGAAGAGTCTAAACAGAGTGATATTAAGTTGTCGATACATGACGGCTCTCCGTCTAATATGGTTTGCGATAAGAACAAGATACTCCTTGTTGATGATGAAAAAACTATTCTTAAGCTGTTTCAGATGATTTTGTCATCAGGTATGCCTGGGTATACAATTGACGTGGCAAATAATGGTCTGGAGGCAGTTGAATCGTTTTCAATCGGGCATCATGCCGTTCTGATTATGGATTTGCATATGCCCGTTATGGATGGGCAGGCTGCCTTCTTTAAGATTGAGCATTTATGCAAGGAGAATAACTGGGAAATGCCTTCAGTTGTATTTTGTACCGGTTTTGCTCCGCCAGATTCCATCAGGGGTGTGCTTGACGCTGGCTCCAGACATTGTCTTCTTTCCAAGCCGGTAAGTGGAGAAACTATTATAGAGGCGGTAAAGAGCCGATTGGTGAAATGATCATCATTTCTTCGTCAGGCGAAATGCAGGCCCAGGCAATCCAGTTGCGCCAGAAATCCATGCGAATAGGGCTTGTACCCACTATGGGCTTTCTGCATGACGGTCACATGTCTCTGGTTCGCATTGCTCGAAAAATGTCCGATATTGTTGTACTAAGTTCTTTTGTTAATCCAACCCAGTTCGGCCCTGCCGAAGACTTTAACAAATACCCAAGGAATGAAGGACAGGATGACAGGCTTTGTGAACTTGAAGGTGTGGATATTGTATTCAGGCCTTCTGCTGGAGAAATGTATGCGAAAGATCACAGTGTATATGTGGAAGAGATGGATTTATCCTCCGGTTTATGTGGCCAGTCACGACCTGGGCATTTTAGAGGCGTTACCACGATCGTAGCCAAACTTTTCAATATTGTATTACCTCAAATTGCTGTCTTTGGCCGCAAAGATGCCCAACAGGCAAGAGTAATTGAACAGCTTGTACGCGATCTTAATTTTCCCATCAAGATTGTGCTGGGTCAGATTATAAGGGAGCCTGATGGGTTGGCTATGAGCTCGCGCAACAGCTATCTTTCCGCGAATGAAAGGGAGAGGGCTGTTGGTGTTTATAAATCATTATGCATTGCTGCAGATTTGTACAGGAATGGTGTGAGCGACACTGCCACGATCTCAAACAGAATCAGATCTTCTCTGGAAAAAGAGTGTCGACCCGATTCGATTGATTACATCGATATTGTCGACTATATGACCTTGAAGAAAGTGGATAAAATCACGATAAAGAGCCTGATTGCCGTTGCTGTTAGAATAGGGCACACCAGGTTGATAGATAACGTGGTATTGCCTTCCGAGGATAATCAGTACTAACGGATCTGCCTCTGTTTTCTTGATGCAGTAAGGCTTTTTGCCTCCAGCAAAGCAGAGAGAATTCTATTGGGGTTGGACCTGTTAGATTCAAAGATAATATCATTTGCAAGACCTGCAGATTCGCTGGCGGGATTATCGCATAGGACAACAATACCTGCCGAGGGACGTAGTTTCAGAATCGCCTTTAGAAGTCCTTTGGTTTCCTGGCCGAGTAGCTGCTTGCTGATTACCATGGTATCTAGATGCTTTTCTTCTTCAATGCGCGAAAGTAATGACATGATGTTGTCGATTGTTTCAATTTTCGCGCCAATGGCTGTCAGCTGCTGTTGAAGAGGGGCAAGCTCCTTTACAGCACCGGCAAGCACAATACACCATTGTGAAAGGTAGGATTTGAGTTCGTCTGCCAGTTCAGCGGAGGCTGCACCGGCCATTTTGGGAAGACTTCCATGGGGCAAGCCTACTCTGTAAACCGGGGCGCCGTCGGCTGAGGTAAGATAATCTATAGATCCGCCAACCTCGTCGAGTATGGATGTGATCACTGACAGTATAATTCCGGAATCACCATAGGTACTTTGCTTCCCGGGCTGGCTTGCGATTGCAGCTACATCCGAACTGGATGTCGTTACCACTACTAAAGCGGCATAGTGTTTCCCAGTATCAGCAGAATAGTTCGGGGCCGGCTTAATGGCGGCAATTTTCATTATTCCTGGAGTTTTGGTTGCATCTGCTGCCATACCGCCAAGATTGAAAACAACCTGCTCAATCTGTATTCCTGTAAGGCCTATGGCTGGAATATCATCTTCGACGGCGACATCGATCTGCCATCCTGTAGGCAGGCTGTTTCGCAAAAGATCTGCAGTCCTTCGCAGGTGAAATTCTGCCGAATCAGTAAATTGAGCCGCTGGATCGGGTTGAGCAAGGCTAATGAGGTTTCCAGCCAGGGCCATACCACTTTCCACATTTCTTTTCAGGGCTTCCAGCGCTTTATTCATCTCTATTGAACCTGGTGGTACGCGCTGAACGAGGGAAGCATGCGCTGATATTTCACAGAGCAATCGGTTGAAATCGTTTGCGATACCCCTGGAAAGGTGTCCCACAAGCTGCAATCTTGCTTTTTGCCTGTTATACAACCGTTCCACATTCAGGGTGGTTACATCACTGATTGCCACAATTTTCATGTCTTCAGATGGTTGAGAGCGAAATCGGAGAGTTTTATGTGAGCCAGAAACCAAGGTAGATGCCTCAACTTCGACCGGTTCCTTGCTGTTCATAAGCATTTCTACATCCGGTTTTTGAATATATGGATAGGCTTCGGAAAAAGATACACCTTTCTTGCAAGTGTCGCCGGTTATTGATGTGACCAGCGGGTTTGAGCCGGCAATATTTCCGTTTTTATCAACTAAGACGAGGCCGTCCGGGAAATAATCCATGGCATCTACAAAACGTCCGATTCTACGCCTGCTTTCCGTTTGTGCGGAGAACTTCATTGCCCATAGCCCGTAGGCACCAGCTATTAGCATGAATCCCATTGTAAGGCTCCACATCACAACAGGAAATGTAAGGTCGTCGGGTGATTGAAAGAAGGATATCGTTTCCCATACGGCAATCGCCGCAATAGAAAACAGTATGATTAAAAGGACCGCATAACCCCATATCTCTCTTGTTATAGAAGGCATTTTGGCTCTTTATTCAATTCTTATTCGACCGGAGCTACAGTTTCGGGAAAGTATGCTTTACCCTGTTCAGCCTTGGATTCTGAACCTTTTAACCATTTTACAAGAAGGGCGCAACCATTTGGCGCGCCCTTCGCAGAATTAACTGTTTTGCTGTTTACCAGGATTTGTCACTTGGACATTTTCAGTAGGCGTGATTTCGCCTTTTCAGAATCTGCATTCAGGGCTGCCTCGACCTCGGTTCTTCTCTTTTCAAGATCCTGACGACTTTTGTGTCTTTTAAGTTTTGTTTCCATCATCTTGCGCTGGGCAAGTTCGGTATCTTCAGGCAGGCCAGTTTCAGGCTCAACCGCCTCAGGTATGGCTAGGCCAACTGTTACGAAGATAATTGTTTCCGACTGTCCCTTCGTCTGGCTCGTGTGAGAGAAAAGATATTTCCCTATGAGCGGTATGTCGCCAAGCAAAGGGATTTTTATGGTGTTATCCCTGTCTGTGGTTTCTGTTAGACCGCCGATTGCCACGGTTTTTCCACTCTCGAGGCAGAAAACAGTCTTTATGGTTTTCTTTGCAACAATAGGGTAGGTCTGGCCATTTGGAGCAACGGCATCCTTAAGTACGCGTGTAAGCTCAGGTTCAATTTTAACCGTGATATTGCTCTCAGTGTTTACCGTCGGGGTTACGGTCAATTTCACACCGATCTGAACAGGCGTACCAGGGTTATAAGTGATTACAGGTGCAATTCCCTGTTGGCCCGGTGTCACGCTTGATACGAAGGGTCTTTCCTCCTGGCCGATATGAATAATGGCGGGCTCCTCATTTGCAACCATGATCTTTGGGTTGGAGACCACGCTTACTCCGTTCATTTGCTTGAGCGCGCTCAATATAACCTGGAAATCTGCGGCACCCAAAACTGCAGTACGGACATCGCTGACTGTTTTTGCAAAGTCATCCTTGATGTCCCGCGTTATATCTTTACCCTTATCGATAATATCGCCTTTCTGATGGGTTGGTGCTGTACCAGCCAAGTAGGTTATAGGAGCTAATGGTTCGATCGCCATTAGATCTGTGTCAAGTACAGCTTCTCCGCTGTTGTTAAAGGCTTTGTATTGTGCATCAATATTCTGCCTTTTATCCCACTGGCTGACAGCATCAGCCTTAGTGTTGTTCCATGTTCTGTTTTCGCCGTATGTCATACCCAGGCTGCCGGCGCTGATGCTGTAACCTTGCAATACCTGCCAGTTGATTCCCAGATCTTTGATGGCTTCATCGTTGAGTTCCATGAACTTGGCTTCGATGAAGACCTGGTCGCGCATGGTGTCAATGCGCTTGAGAGTCTCTTTAATTTCGCTCATCTGTGCTGTAGTTGCTCTTATAACCAGGGCATTACGCGAGGAGAATGCTGATACTGATCCGGGCGGTGGAGCCATTGCTTTTACAACCGATTCCACGTTGGATACCGATGCATACTTCAGGAACATGGTTTCGACAATCAGTGGTTCTGGTGCACCTGCCGGCTTGGGTACAATGCTGAATACTCCGGACGCTGGTGTCTTTTCGACGAGTCCCAGTCCATGCATGTCCAGAATGGATGTCAGGGCAGGTTTCCATTCAACATCCTGCAGATTCACTGTTACTCTTCCGACAAGGTTGGATGGATTGGCTATGATATTTGCCTTTGAGAGACGTGTGAACATGCGGATTACATCAACCATTTCGACATCATCCAGAGCTATGCTGAGAGTGTCATTGGTTTTCTGCTGTACAAGGCCTGTAAGATCCTGCTCTTTCTGTTCAGGAAGAGCGACAAATTCTGCCTCGTTTGTCTTGGCCGGGATAACTTTTACAACAGTTACAGGTGC
>MHBM01000083.1:15006-23775 GCA_001804885.1 Lentisphaerae bacterium RIFOXYA12_FULL_48_11 | reverse complement strand
CAGCCGGTGCCGGAGCAGGCTCCATTGCCGGTGCAGGAGGCGCCTCCACCGCCGGTTTAGCGGGTTCCCCCGCCGCCGGCAACTCAGGAGCCTTCTCCTGAGCATTGATCAGGTATACAAGACCAACAACGATAACCATCGCCATAAGGTATAGTCTATTTCTCATAATGATTCTCCATTCGTCTGATTTTTAAGGTAGTTGAATCATAGCTGCTTGAGCCGTATCGCCTTTGCTGTCGATAGCTATAATTGAGTTTGTGCCGACCCAAAGTACATTAACTGTATAGTCATAATATTGATTATTAGCGCCGGAAATTACATGGCTAGCTTCCATATTGGGTAAGCCAATAGACCATTCATAAGGTGGATTACCGCCGGTTGCTGTGAATCGCGCAGTACCAGCGCCACTGATTGTGGTTTGGGAAGGTACAATAGCAAGATCAGATGTAGTAACCTCAATATCTGCGATAGCTGCTCTTCCTTTCACATCTGATGCTATAACATTGTTTTCTGCAACAGTAGTAACTTTATATATGGCTTGGCGACCATTTCCCTGTTGAGTAATTGTTCCTGCATTGCCCGAGACTGCCCATGAAATGGGTTCATCACCACCAGATATAGTGAATACTATTGTTTGTCCAATTGCTGATACTGTGGCACTGGAAGGCGAAATATCAATCCCATCTGAAGAATTTCTTCCCTCATCCCTGGGGTCTGAGATGTATGGGTTGGCGGCGAAATAATCGTCCAGATCTGAGCCTGTGTCGCCGTCCTTCTCGCAGCCTAGTATTCCCATGAACAGGGCAGTAACTGCAGCTAGAACAACAAACGAGAATATCAATTTTGTATTTTTCATAACTTCGTTTCCTCCTCAGCGGCTTTCGACCGCACTCAAACAATAACTTCAAAGCACTCTGTAGTGTACGCTTCCTAAAGCGAAATAGTCTCGGCTGAGGACAGCCTACACTACATCATCCTTTTCTGCTTTCTCAGGCCACCACTAAATTGCAACGCTCTTTATTTCTTAGGTTTATAATCCAGCTTCTGCTGGAGTATACCTTTTTGATTGATATCAGAAATCTTATACTTGAAAATGAAGCCATCACGCTGAATCTGGATGATCTGTCCTTTTTCAACAATCCCCACGCCGTCAATGATGGCTATGTATGTTCCGTCGCCCTGTCGTGTTAACCCTTTAACTTTGAGTTCGGGCCAGCTAATGACGATTTCCTTGGGAGCGACAACGACATTGGTTTTACCAGGGGTTTGGATTGCAGGCATGCCTGGAGCGGTTGAGATTATATTGCCGGATTCATCTTTCTTCTGAGGCCAGTAACCAATGGGCCAGAATGGATCTCTTGCTGTTTTCTCTGAGGCTAACTGGCCTTGAGGCTCTGTGACTGCTGCCGGGGCATTCCGGGCAGGAGCCTTGGGCTCTTGGCATATTGCTGTTTGCAGCATCACTACCAAGCTGAGCATCAAAAATGTCGTAATTTTTATCATTTCGCGCCAGGCTCCGCAGTTTTATCCAGATCTTTAAGTTGTTGAGCGAGTTTGTCAGGTGTATCAACTTCAGCCCACACCGGCCATTGCACATCAAACGAAACCATATGTTTTTCTCTACTCTCACTACCCTGAGTAGTGATCGATATATTCATTACGGAAAGCAGGGGGTTGCTCATCTCGATATCCGTGACAAGGCATTCAAGCTCATCATAGCCGCAGAAAAGTGATACTCTTGCGGAAAAGGCTCTCAGCGAGGTCTGTGATGCTTCTGCAGTGACCCCGATTTGCTTTATTTGCTGAATCTTGAGATTGTATTTCTTTGCAATTGGTTCAATGACTTCACTGGCGCTGATCTTGTAGTTGCCGAGAACAGGCTTTAATACATGTTTTGTCGACTCGTTAACAATTTTCTTGAGGACTTCCAGGTTTTCGGCTTTATCTTTGTCGTGCTGTCTTATTTCCTTGTTGGCATCTTCAGTGTCTTTCTTCAACTGCTCGATTTTTGCCAGCTTGTCTTTCTTGGATTTCATCAGGGGCAGAACGCCTACTACGGGGGCCTTGAATATCAGGCCGACGACGAATATTACGCCTATGCCGATCAATGCCAGCACTTTTGTACGTTCTTTTTTGTCTTCAGGCAATTTCATTTAAATTTCTTTGGTTGATAGATTGCCTCAATGACGAAGAGCATTTCACCTTCATTGGCACTTGGATCCTCATTTTTCCTGTAGTCAGCAACCTTGGCCTCTTTCATAACGTTTGTAAAAGCGGTATTCTTCTCAATGTCGCCAAGCATTTCTACATTGGCATTTGCCTGGCTTCCCAGAGCCTTTCCCTTCATAGCCATATTTACGGTTCGGGCAGGGGTGCCATCAATGGTTTCAATACTGTGCATTAATTTAAGGGATGTAAGCTGGATTTCTGTAGGGATAAATGTCTGGATTTTGGCAAGCTGGTTAGCCCAATCGATACGGGAGAGGCACCAGCCTTCAAGCTCTTCTAGTGTCTGTTTGTTCTTCCCTAGTTCTTCTCTGTACTTAATGGCTGCATCTTTCTTTGGGCCTGCTATGGCCATCTCACCTTCACGGTTTTTGAGTTCACTGTTAATTCTCATCATTGTGGATGCAACCAATGCTATGCATACAATCAAAATTACGGGAACAACAATCGAAATGATGCGCACTATACCTTTTAGGTTAACCACGCTTGCGCTTCTTTGTTCCGTTTCAAGAATTAAATCTACCCTAAGGTTCATGTTTCCTCAAAAGTTGCCAGAGCAGCTCCTATTGCTGCAGAAAAACGTGATTCCTGCCCCGTAAGATTCTCTGGTATAGCACCTTGCGTAACTGCAATACCTTCAAGGGGACTCCATGATGCGATTTCGAGACCCATTGCTGACTTTATTTCGTCAAGCGAGTCTCTTGATACGGAGATTCCTCCCGATACAAACATTTTAGAAATATGGCAATTCTCGCGTCTTTCGACAAAGTCACGGGAAACAATCAGCTGTTTCACTATGGGCTCAATAACTTCGCTTACTGATTGGGAAATATCAAATGACCCATCAGACACAATTCCATTGGCAGTTTCCCTGTCAACCCCTAGCGCTTGTTGCACATTATCCAGCAGGGTATTCACTCCGAAATTGAATCTTCGTATCAGGGCCAGTACACCTTTGTTAAAAAGAGCAAAAGTTGTGGTCTTTGCGCCAAAATCGATGACACCTACAGCTGTTTCCATGATTTGCTTGTTTGTACTCTTGAGGAACGCTGTCATTGTAGCCAGTCCTGATATTTCAATAGAGAATGGGGCCGGTAATCCGGTTGGCAGGAATAATGGGGGAATCCTGGCATCAGCCTCTGGTAGTGCCACTGCTAGCACTCTTGATTCAGATTTTCCGTGTCCTTCTGTAATTACCTTGTATCCAATACGATAATTATTTGGATCGTCCAGCCCAATGCTGGGCACAACTTTAGCTTCGGCTGCCGCATCAAATACCCCAGGGAAACTTAATAATTTGATTACTGATGTCTCACCGGAAACAACTAAAGAAGCGTAACGTCCTTTTAATTTCGGAGGTAGTTGAAGAACAGGCACTTCTGGAGGCATATCGGGTTTCTGTTCAGGAATATCGATACGAGGTAAAATATCCGCTGCCACTAATGTAATGGTTTGGTTGCTCTTGCGTAGACGCGCTATCTTAATCGACGAACTGCCGATATCAATTCCGGCAACATCTACCGGACCACGCTTCATTTTATCCATGAGCTCTTTTATATTCATGACTGGCAAAAAAATCTAAGACATAATATAAGCAGTTCTTGTGCAAGACAATATCAAAATGCAAAAAAAATATCTTAGTTTACCCTCCAAATTGAGGAAACCATTGCAAACATTAGCGCAAACGCGTATTTAACGAAGTTAAATAAAAAGGTCTTAAAAGTTCACTATTCTTAGAATTGATAAGATGAAACCGTAAAATCAGCTCATAGATGAGAATTACAGGTAATAACGCTAAATATGCTCTTGTGGTATCGCACTCTCAAATTTACAAAGGAAATAACATATTTTAGAATACATATATATTGATCTCTTATCAATTGTGGTTGCTTTGAAGCGCAGTTAATAATTCATTTTTTTCACTTTTATCTATAAATAAGGCTTTTAATGCATTTTAAAAGCAGTAGGCGTGTTTTAGCACTTGAATGCATGATTTTTGTACCACAATTGAATATGTTGCGAATGGTGTGGATTGTATGTCAGGGGAGGTTCTTCGCCCGTAATAGTGGAACATGATGATTCCTTCGGTAGATTTGGATGAAAAGAGGTGAAGTTCTTTGCGTAAGGCGATCCCTCAGGAGCGCTATGCTTGTCGGTTATAGGCCAACATAAGAGTTACGGAGGGATCCTTTTGTTCGGGTAGGTTTCAAGCTCTGGAATGGCAGATCTGTTTTTTGCCGATTTGGCTCAGACGAAAAGTCATCAATGCCGGAATAGTTTTGCAGCGAAATAATCCCCTGTGAATCAACATGAGGAATGTGAAGGTTATCGATATTAACATTGTGGCGGTTTTTTTACTATTGACCTAACCATCTTTTAGGTGTTACTTTCTGGTCAAAAGGTAACACTATGAAAAAAGACTCGATAACACGTTTCAGTATTTCAATGGCTGGGGATTTGGTGCGCCAGCTGGATTTGATGTCCCAGGAAAAAGGATTTGCGAACAGATCGCAGGCTGTGGCCGATATGGTTCGCGCCCGTCTTGTGGAGCATTATGGCCAGAAGGGCGACAGTGAGATTGCAGGTACTATAACACTTGTCTACGACCATCACAGGCGTAACATCCAGGGGCTCCTTACAGACATACAGCACGATCACGGCGATGTTATTATTGCCACAATGCATGTTCATCTTGACCACCACAATTGTATGGAGGTGCTTGCTGTACGTGGGCGTGCGGATGCTATTAAGCAGGTGGCTGATAACCTTATAGCGGCCAAGGGAGTAAAACACGGTAAATTAACAGTAACAACAACAGGAGAGGAGTTCGAGAAATGATAAAGCGAATTGGCTTAGTCACGATTTTTTGCTGTATTTGGGCAGGTGTTGGTTTCGGGCACCATGCCATGGAATATATCGAGATGGAAAGCTATTCTACTGCAAAACAAGGGGAGAAAGTGTTTCACCTGCACTATGATTACATGGTAGATGATTCCAATAATCCCAATCTGGATCATTGGGAGTTCACGCCGGGGCTTTCTTATGGGATCACCGACCGGTTGATGGCGGATATTCATACTCATTTTGCGAGTTTTAAATCCGGGCATGTTGTTGATGAACGGCGTAGTGAGTTTGAACCCAATGGGCCATCACCTTTCATGGAGGCAGTTGCGCTGGGGGTACAGTACCGGCTTACTGAAGATTTGCCAGTTGACGTTGCAATAGGAGGTACCTGGGAGATGCCTTTTAATCAAGCCAGGGAAATTCTGGGCAGTGAAGATCAGGTTTATATGGGATCTCTTATTCTAAGCAGGGAGTTTGCAGAACATGGGAATGTTTGCCTCAATTTCAATTATGAAGTTGAAGGAGATGAGGATGAATGGGGGTGGGCTCTGGGGGTAAAGAATCCTATTTCGTCCGATCCGCATGGTATCGCTGCAGGTGTGGAAGTTATGGGGGATTTTGAAGGTAATCGATGGAGTGTTCTTCCCGGGATCTATGCTCCCATCAAAGAGACGATAATAATGAAGACAGGTATAGAAATCGGACAGGAAAAAGATGACGATGATTATTGGGCCGATACGTTGCGAGCAAACATCACAATGATGTATCGATTTTAGGGTGACTTCATGCGTAAAAAAATAATTCTGCCTGCGTTTTTCGTGTTTTCGGCATCGATGGTGTTTGCCCACGAACATTGGGTCTTGGTTGATTATCCTTCATCCGACGGCGGGAATGCGGCACGCGTCCAGATTTGCAGCGGGCATAGCTTTCCAAAAAGCGAGATTTTGCTTGCCGAACGATTGCTTGCCGATATGGAGGCCTCAGGCCCCGATGGTAAGACGAAATTCTTCAAGCCGACAGCTATGGACAAGTCGTGGATGGCCAATATTTCGTTGGACAATCCCGGTGTTTGGGTGGTTTCGTTTGCGTTGAAAAAGCCCCAGGCGACTGAGCCGCTTTACTTGGGGCGGACCTTGGTTGTGGTTGGAGCAAAGGACGATCCTTCTCGCTATGCTTGCAGGAAAGGGTTGGAACTCGTACCTGCGATGCCTTTGTCTGCTTTGAAAACCGGCGACATATTGCCTCTTTCCGTGACGATGGATGGTGCGCCGATGGAAGGAACAATTGCGGTGACTCCAGACAAAGGATCCGCTTGTTTCCTTTCTACAAGCAAGGAGCGCCAGGCCGAACTTAAGATTAAAGGCCCTGGCAACTATCTTCTGACGGTTTCCAGCGGCGGTAAGACATTCAGCCTGACATTCAAGGTTACAAAATGATTCGTCGAATTGCTTATATCTTTGCCTGTTGGTTCTGCTTTACCTTGGTTGGTCTCTCTCATGGAATAAAGGCGACCCGCGTTGACGGTGGACTCGGTATTGTGGTTGTCTACGACGACGGTTCGCCTGTTTCTTTCAGTGAAGCCAAGGTCTTTGCGCCGGGTAATGATGAAAAGCCGGTACTAACCGGCAATACGGACCGGAATGGTTGTTTTATGTTTCGGCCGGATACGAACGGGATATGGAAAATTACGGTGGATGATGGCATGGGGCATGCCGTTACAGAGGCAATTCAATTTAAGGGAATGGTGTTTGTGCCTGTTCAAACTGCCAGCACAATGCCCAGACGTTACGGCGTAATAACAGGAATTGCGCTCATCTTTGGTATTTTCGGATCTGCTGCTTTCCTGTCGCAATTCATCAGCAAGGTAAAGGGATAGGCGCTATGCATATTTCAGAGGGCATATTGAGTGTACCTGTGCTGGCGTCTGGCGCTCTTCTTGCAACGGCAGGTATTGCGATCGGAGTGCGTAAAATGCCTGTCGAAGCTACGCCAAAAACCGCGATGTTGTCCGCCGTATTCTTTGTTGCATCCCTCATCCATATTCCTTTTGGTCCATCAAACGTGCATCTTATCCTGAACGGTCTGGCGGGTATCCTGTTGGGCTGGACTATCTTTCCTGCGCTGGTGGTCGCCCTTTTCTTACAGGCGGTATTATTCCAATTCGGGGGGGTGACGGTGCTTGGTGTCAATACTTTGATTATGTCTCTGCCAGGCGTTGTCGTGTATTACCTTTTCCGTTTCTCATGTGGATGTACCAGGAAGCGGAAAACGTTGTTTGCCATGGGAATTGTTTTGGGTGCCCTTGCGGTATGTTTGAGTGGAGCGCTCCTGACCGTCGTCCTTGCATTGGGTGGGAAACCATTTCTGAGTGTTGCCGGAGCAATTGTGGTGGCCCATATTCCGGTTATGATCGCGGATGGCCTTGTAACAGGAGCTGCGCTGGTTTTTGTCCTTAAAGTCCGACCCGGTCTTCTGTGGCAATCTTTATCGGTGAATGGGTTATGAGTTGTGTTCTCTTTTCTTCGGGATCTTCACATATACATAGACTGGACCCACGTGTACGTTTCGTGGTAACCCTGATACTTGCTTTTATCATAGCTGTCGCTGACAATCTAATGACGCTTGTGTGGGCGCTGGCTCTTGCTGCCCTGTTTGTCGTTTTTGCCCGGCTTGCCGTTTATCCGGTGATCCGGAGGTTGTCCCATCTGAATGCATTCATGTTTTTTCTCTGGTTGGTTTTACCGTGGTCTGTTCAGGGCGATACGGCGCTTGTATTGGCAGGGATTCCATGCACGGCTGAAGGACTTCGCCTTGCGATGACCATCACGCTCAAGGGGAATGCGATTGTATTGTTGTTTACAGCCCTTGTGGCTACCATTGACCCTGCACATTTGGGCTATACGCTTAAACATCTCGCGCTTCCCGATAAACTGGTTCATCTCTTCCTTCTTGTGATCAGATATACTGATGTGATTCATGAGGAATACGAAAGGATTCGTAACGCCATGAAAGCCCGTGCGTTCAAGGCCTCATTCTGCGGTCACACCCTGATGACGTTTGGTTATCTGGTCGGTTTGCTTCTTATCCGGAGCATAGATCGATCAGAGAGGGTTCTGGGAGCAATGAAGTGCCGTGGCTTTGATGGTCGGTTCCGTATCTTGAAGAATCTGACATTGAAGATTCCGGATCTTCTATTCGTGACCGTTGCTTTATGTCATGCTTGTGTCTGGATTTGGATGGAGTTCTAATGGGTGACAATTATTTAGCGTTGAGAGATGTTACGTTTGGATACGAACCTGATAAGCCTGTCATCGACAATATTGAATTGTCGATTCATTCAGGAGAGCAGGTGGCTCTGGTAGGGCGTAATGGTGCCGGAAAGACCACTTTGTTCCATATGTTTGTCGGCTTGTTGGTTCCTCAGAAAGGTAAGGTAGAGGTGTTGGGCCAAGCACGTGGTTGCGAACGAGATTTTCTGGAGGTGCGTCGGCACGTTGCATTGTTGTTTCAGAACTCGGAAGATCAGCTGTTTTCTCCAACTGTGATTGAAGATGTGGCGTTTGGTCCTCTGAACCTTGGTAAATCGCCTACGGAAGCGATGGCTCTGGCTGCAGAAGCCCTGATTCGAGTTGGTATGGCGGGATATGAAGAGAGAATCAGTCATCACTTGTCTGCCGGAGAGATGAAACTTGTGGCACT
>MHBM01000083.1:0-14956 GCA_001804885.1 Lentisphaerae bacterium RIFOXYA12_FULL_48_11 | reverse complement strand
GGAGGTTCCTCATGTTGTCAGGCATATGCACCCGCATACATAGAGCAAACCTGCACGACATTGTTGCGACCGACTGCTGGCACCGCTGTAATGGTCCAAAATGGTAAATAATTTTACTTGCAAGCATTTGCAAAGAATGCATAGTTAAACACAGTTAAGTCAGTAGTTTCGATAATATCATTTATCTTCGTCATGAGTAAGAATAGCCAAGAACAATCAGAATTTTCAGTCTCCGAATACGACATTGCCCGGTTTTGTAAGTTTTTTGTGCTTGCCTCCAGGTGGGCTTGGGCGATGATTCTCGTGCTGCTGTTTCTCGGGTTGGAACTGGCTGCCATTTCGCCAGACCTGCATGAGATGATATGTCCCGATGCTGATTCGCCATACGATTGTTGTGCCGTAAAGCAGTTTCAGAGCGGATTGATTGAAGAGGCTCTAGCGCAGGTTTGTGTAGTTTCAACCCCTTTTTCGTGGGTAGCAACAAGATTTTCTTTTGACAGTTTTTATCGGGCTTCTCCGATGTTCCTGGTCGCTCTCTCTCGAGGGCCTCCTGTTAAACTGGTTCTTATTTAGGGTCACAGGGTCGGTCTTTTCGGGCTGACGTACCTTTTGTAGGATGGGAACCAAATTTAATAGTCATTTTGTATTCCCAGTAACCAGAATCGAGTTTCAACCATGAATTCAATTATATTGATTAGTTCCGTATGTTCGCATCTTTTCTCCGGACTTGGATCCAGGTTCCGGTCATTTATTATACACAATGGAGATAATTGGTCGCTACCGCGATTATCGTTAGTGAATTTATTATTCTTGCTTGTGCTGATGTTTAGCGGGTGTGCTTCTGACAGAAGTGAAAAAAGTTTGTTTGTAACGTGTCCATTGGGCGGTGAGCTGCCTGTATATAATGCCAGTTTAAACGGCCATGATATTTCTCAGGACATATCCCGTGAGCCCTCAGTGCCTTCCGGTGTGATGGATATTCGTCAGGCCCTGGTGCTGGCGTTAAGCCATAACCCTGAGTTGGCAGCTTTCTCCTGGGATATAAGGGCGGCAGAGGCTCGAGAAGTTCAAGCTAGTGTTCTGCCAAACCCGGAGCTGGGTGTTGATGTTGAGAACCTGGAGGGTGATATGGAAGGGTTTCGTGAAACTGAAACAACCGTATCGCTTGCCCAGAATCTTCTGTTTGGTCCAAAGCGTTCGCGTGCGATACGTCTGGCTGCTGCTGATACAAAATCAACGGCATGGCAATACGAGTCAAAGCGTTTGGATGTGCTGACTTCGACTGTTCATGCGTTCGTGGATGTTTTGGGTGCCCAGGAGAAGGTCAAGTTTGCAAGGGAAACCGCGAAAATAGCGAAGGATGTCTTGAATGTTACCAAGAGGCGTACTGATTTCGGTGATGCTTCTCCTGTGGAGCGGACTCAGGCTGATGTGGTGGATGCGCAGGTTGGTCTTGAATTGGATCGTGCGGAGCAGGAACTTCATGTTGCGCGTGTTAATCTTGCGGCACAGTGGGGGGGGCGGAATCCTTGTTTTTCTGAGGCTCGAGGCACCCTGCAATGCGAAGTTATCCTGCCATCCTTGAGGGATATGGAGGCTCGTCTCGCACAGCATCCTGAACTGATGGGAGCCATGTCCGAGGTTGCTAAGAAACAGGCTGCGCTAAGCCTGGAATTGGTGAACCGAATCCCTGATGTAACCGCCATGGCAGGGTATAGACAGATCAGTGCTCTTGAAGATAAAGACTTACATACCTTTGTTTTAGGATTGGCGGTGCCATTGCCTCTTTTTGACAGGAATCAAGGTGTAATCACGGAGGCCAGGGCAGAATTGGCCAAGGTTGAATGGCTGCGGAAAAGTGCCGAGGTGACTCTGTTTTCGGTGTTGGCGGAAGCCCACAGTGATATCACGGCAACTTTGAAAGAACGGGAGGTTTATGACAAAAAAATTCTCTCCGGTACAGAAGATGTATTTCGGAAAATCAAAGAAGGTTATGCACAGGGTATGTTTAATTATCTTGAGTTGCTGACGGCGCAGGAATCACTGACCAGGACGCGTTCTGATTATGTGGACGTCCTGGTACGTCTCAATAAGGGAATCGCAACTGTGGAGCGTCTGATGGGTGAAAAAATCGTTACGGCAGCCAAAGAACAGCAGAATTAAAAGGAGACGAAATGAAGAAAATTATTATTGTATTGGTGGTATTGGTATTGGGAGTTGTGGGCCTGCAGGCCGAACAAAAGGGGCATAGACATGGAGCGGAATCACGCGGTGGTGATGAAGAACCATTGCATTCCTCACAATCAGGAAAAGAGGTTGTTTTGCCGCTTTCGTCTGTTGATGCGATAGGAATGAAGTTTGAGAAAATAGGGCTGCGTGAGTGTCCCCGCGTGTTAAAGGCGGTGGGAAAGGTGAGAGCCCCTCAGCCCAGAACTGCTATAGTAAGTCATTTTCTGCCCGGCAGGGTGGCGGAACTTCATGTCACGATTGGTGAAAGGGTCAAGAAGGGGCAGCCTCTGGTAACCCTTGAATGCGCAGAAGTTAGTGACGCGCTAACTGAATACGTCAAGGCTGTTACTGCACAGGAACTTGCCAAAGTTAATCTTGCCCGAGAGAAACGGATAATGGATGGTGGTATAGGGGCGAAAAAAGATTACTTGGCGACGGAGGCTGAATTCAAGATGGCTGATGTAAATCTGGAGTCGGCAGAGAAACGGCTTCATGTACTTGGATTCAAGGAAGATCAAGTGAGGAAAATAACTCGATCCCACGAGATTAATCCGCGTATTGTCGTGAATTCTCCTATAGCGGGCAAGGTGGTGGTCAGTCAGGCGGTGTTAGGCAGTATGGTGGATCAATCCAAGGAAATTCTCACAATTATTGACTCCAGCGTTTTATGGGTGGATGCCGAAATTTACGAAAAAGATGTGTCAAAGGTCCGGATCGGCCTGAGCGTTGAGATTACAGTTCCTGCATTTCCTGCCGAGGTGTTCAAGGGTACGATCAGTTACGTCGGTGATGTTGTTAACGAAGAAACACGTACGATAACGGTTCGTACGGAAGTCAATAATCCGGATGATCGACTTAAGCCAGGGATGTTCGCGGATGTTTCAATTCTTTACGGAGAGACGCATCAAGTGTTGGCCATTCCTTTATCTGCGGTTTTGGAAGACGGAGACAGGCAGGTTGTCTTTGTACGTGAAAATGACAGGTTTGTCTGCAAGGGAATAGAGACGGGTGCACATAATGGCGCTTACCAGCATGTTATCAAGGGTCTTAATGCAGGGGATGAGGTTGTTACCGAGGGGAACCATCAATTGAGATCGAAACTTAGTGAATCTCTGTTACACGGCGCACACGTTCATTAAGAAAGGAGATCCCATGATACATGCTATTATAGATTGGGCGTTACGCAATCGCTTGCTTGTGATTCTACTGACAGTGCTGATTACGGTTGGTGGTGTTATTTCTTATCAACAGCTTCCAAAGGATATCTACCCTGACTTGAATGCTCCATTGGTGAATATCATTACGACCTGTCCGGGTATGGCAGCGGAAGATGTTGAACGGATGATCACTTTTCCGCTGGAAAGCCTGATGCATGGTACGCCACACGTTGTCCGTGTGAGATCCGAATCTACTACCGGAGAGTCGGTGGTCACTGTGGAATTCGACTGGGGTATTGATATCTATCTGGCCAGGCAGATTGTAGCAGGTAAGCTTGATATTGTAGCAAACCAGTTGCCTGCCGGAGCGTCTCAGCCCGTAATGGGCCCTGTTTCGTCACGCATGGGCGAAATTTTCGAGTTCGCCGTAACTGGCAATGGAGTTGATCCGCTGGATTTGAGGGGCGTAACCGACTGGACAATTAGATACAGATTGTTGGGGATAGAGGGGGTTTCTTTCATTGTCAACCTTGGTGGATTTACAAGGCAATATCAGGTGTTTCTCAAGCCGGATATGTTGCATCACTACGGCGTTACGATTGGCGAGGTTAAGGAAGCCATAGAGAAAAGCAACTGTAATTTTTCCGGAGGAGTTATCACTAAGAAGAATCAGGAGTTCCTCATTAAGGGAATAGGTCGTATTGAATCTATGGAACACATAGAGAGTACGGTCATTACATCACGCAATAATGTGCCCGTATTCGTGAAAGATGTTGCAGATGTTAAGGAGGGGGCCAGATTTCCGAGAGAAAATGCAGGATTGAACGGGGCTGATGCGGTATCCGTGGTGGTACAGAAACAGTATGGCGGCGATACGTTGAGCACAATTTCCAATGTAAAGAAATTTCTTTCTGAAATTGTGCGCGATCTTCCGGAGAAGTTCAAGATTGTCCCTTATTACGATCAGTCCAAGTTGATTATCAGCTCTCTTCGTCATCTTGGCATAGCCATGCTGGAGGGAGGGCTTCTTGTTCTTCTTGTGATCATGCTTTTCCTTGCCAACTTTCGGGCTTCCATGGTTGCGGCGCTTACGATTCCAGTGTCTGTTCTTCTTTCCCTGATTTTTATGCATGCGGCTGGAGTTTCGTTGACTGTCATGGCGCTCGGAGGCCTCGCTGTCGGGGTAGGCAAGATGGCCAGCGGGTCGGTAATATTGGTGGAGAATATTGTCCGGGCTTTTCATGCAGACACGAAAGGGACTTCTTCTCTTGAGGTGTCTTCTCTGGCATCTAAAGAAATAGGTCCATATCTCTTTTCGGCAAACCTGATCATTATCCTGGTTTTCCTGCCGCTCCTGGGGTTGGAGGGCATTGCAGGTCGAATGTTCCGTCCCACTGCATTTGCGTTGATTGTGGCCCTGTTCGGGGCGTTGATTATCAATATCACACTACAGCCGGTACTTATGTCATTTTGCCCTGGAAAGAGGGAAGGATCGGTTGATAAGCCTAATCGTGTAGTTGAGTTTGCTACTCGTATTTATTCTTTATTGCTGAACAAGGCTTTTCTTAACAAAAAACTGATGGCCATTGTGTCGGTATCGATTCTGGCGGTGGGAATATTGTCTTATCCAAGATTGGGCAGTGAATTTGTCCCATTTCTTGATGAGGGGTCGATGATTGCATCAACCGTTATGTTGCCGGAAACCTCCATTCAGGAATCGGTGCGTATCGGGAAAAAGATAGAAATGATATTCAGTTCGTTTCCAGAAGTTGTTCATGTTTGCCGGACTACGGGATCAGCGGAGGAATCTGAGCATGTTCATCCTGTTAACCACAGCCATTACATAATAGACCTTAAGCCAAGGGAGTCGCGTGATCGCGGCTATCAGGAATTGACCGAGGCCATGCGGCGAGAACTGGAGAAGATCCCTGGTATCGTTTATATCTTCGAGCAACCGATTGCCAATAAAATGAGCGAGATGCTTACTGGCGCAGAGGGCCAGATCGCACTTAAACTGTTTGGTTCGGATTTGGAGATCCTGAATGCCAAGGTTCATGAAATTGAAGATGTCATGAGTGGAATTCCAGGCGTGGCGGATTTGCAGATTGAAGAAACCACAGGTATACCTCAAATCATAATCCGGCTGAAACGGGAATTGCTGGCACGATACGGGATTAAAGTCGGGGATGTGGCTGAAATGATTGAGACTGCGCTGAATGGTGTCGAGGTTGCCGATGTCTGGGAGGGTAATCGTATTACGTCGGTACTGGTGAGATTTCCTGAGCAATACCGTCAGGACTCTACAACGATTCAGAACATGCTT
Source organism: Lentisphaerae bacterium RIFOXYA12_FULL_48_11 (assembly GCA_001804885.1). GTDB lineage: Bacteria > Verrucomicrobiota > Kiritimatiellia > UBA8416 > YA12-FULL-48-11 > YA12-FULL-48-11. The sequence continues at coordinate 9,247 of MHBM01000083.1, read as the reverse complement.
GTCGAAACACCTTCCGGTCAGCGTATTCCACTTTCCCAGCTCGCCATTGTGGATAAAGGGGAAGGCCCTCAGACAATTTTCCGGGAAAACCTGACAAGGCGGAAAATCCTGATATGCAATGTGATAGGACGTGATGTCGTTGGATTTGTAGAGGAAGCCAAAGAAAAAATTGCGTCGTCGGTACAATTGCCGCAGGGATATTACTTTACCTTTGGCGGCCAATTTGAGAGTCAGCAGCGAACCAATCGCCAGTTGATGTGGATGATGTTCGTGGTTGCTTTGGCTGTCATGGTAGTCCTGTTTGCCTCGCTGCATTCATTCAGGCAGTCGGTACTTCTGTTGTTGAATGTTCCGATGACTGTTGCCGGCGGTGTGATTGCCCTCTTGGTGACAGGTCAAACATTGAATGTGTCGTCGTTGATAGGTTTTATCGCCCTTTTTGGTATTGCGCTTCAGAATGGTATTGTGTTGGTCGGGACGATAAATGATCTTCGCAGGAACGGCGTGGCTATTCATGATGCGGTGATACAGGGCGCAATAGATCGTTTCCGGCCAATCTTTATGACGGAATTAATACTGATCCTTGGTGTATTGCCTTTAGCTTTGGGGTCGGGGGCTGGTTCTGAGATTCATAGGCCGTTGGCAATTGTTTATATCGGTGGCTTCCTTGTGGCTATTTTCTTCGTACAAATTGTGTTTCCAATTCTGTACGAGTGGATGGCTTCCTGGGGGCCAGAGCGTTTCCTTGCTGTAAAAGCAAAGAATCATTGAAACAAGGCCGTAGTGTACAAAAATATGCCCGGGTATGGAGATATGAATAATTATTATTCCATATCCGGGCATGATGAAAATGCTGTCTTCTGTGGGCTACCGATTCTCTTGAATTGGCAGCCAGCATTTTAGCTTGATTACAGATTTGGCGGATTATCCGGAAAACTGATTTTTTTACGATTCTTCCTGCATAAGCTGATCGTAAAAGCCGACGTAGTCATCGGGCTTGTCGCTGGCTCGCATCTTGATTGCAGCACGCGGGTGCTGGTTCATCTGGCCTGTGAGTGCGTACGGGATACTGTAACCCCAATCCATCTGCTTGGACAAGGGGGCAAATACATCTCGGCAGCATTCCAATACGGGTCGGATTTTGAACTTAGGATTGTGCAGGAACCCGATAAGCAACTCGAGCGGGCAGTTTCCTGCGCCGCGACCTATGCCATTGATTGTTGCGTCCAGCCTGTTGGCACCTGTAATCAGCGCCTCCAGTGTGTTTGAAAAAGCAAGCTGTTGGTTGTTGTGTGCATGGAAACCTACATCCTTGCCTGTGCCGTCGAGGACGCGCAGGAAAATCTTTGTCAGATCGCGCACCTGTTCCGAGTAGAGTGATCCGAAGCTGTCCACTATGTACACACCCGCTGCGGGACATTTTGCCGCAATCTCAAGTGCCTCTACAAGGTCATGTTCGTTGATATTTGAAATTGCCATCAGCTGGAGAAGAGTCTCATATCCCTTGTCGTGGGCATCCTTAATCATGTCCATGGCGAGTGGAATCTGGTGTATGTAGCAGGCAACCCTGACGCAATCTATCATGCTCTTGTCTTTGGGCAGTATGTCTTCGTGATAATCTGTGCGATCGGCATCAGCCATGACTGCAATCTTTGTTTTCGCCGGTTTCTTGCCGATGATACGCTTGAGGTCGTCCTCGTCACAGAATTTCCAAGAGCCGAACTTGTTCTGGGCAAAAATTTTCTTTGACCCTTTGTAGCCGAATTCAATGTAGTCCACTCCGGCGGCAACACATGTATCGAATACGTTCTTAACGAGCTTGTCATCGAACTTGTGGTCGTTTATCAGGCCTCCATCGCGGATAGTACAGTCCAGGAGTTTGATTTCGGGCCTGTAATGAACCCAACCGCCTTTTCCTGTTTTCAGTTGAGGTGTTTCTTTTGTGTTACTCATATTTATCTGCCTTTATTTTTTTGTCCAAGAAGCACGGAAATATAGACTTGTGACGAAGATTGTGTCAAGGATTCTGAGTATTTCCGGGTGTTGTTCGATTTTATCCGGTGGACAATCTGCCGCTAATTGACGGGTGAAAATGATCCGGCATGGTTGATTGTTACAGTATGGGGGATAGAAGGTTGCAGAAATTCTCGGCCATTTGTTGCCGGACTGGTCTGGCCCGCCACGTGAAAATGTCAAGTTCATCGCTCATGGATATCTCTTCAATGATTATTTCCTTAAGTCTGTTGGCGAAATTATTGCTGTATACTGCCAGGTTGGTCTCGTAATTAAGTCGCATACTTCTTGCATCAAGATTGGCAGTGCCGACTATGGCAAGTGTATCATCGACAAGCAGAGCCTTTGCGTGAAGAAAAGGTGGTGCTCTTTCAAACACCCTGACACCTGCTGAAAGCAGATCATCGTAATGAGCTCTGCCTGCAAGTCCGGCGTAGATGTGGTTGTTATCCTTGGGTACGATCAGCCTGACGTCAACTCCTCGAAGGGCCGCAGAACGGAAGGCTCTCATAATATCAAGTGTTGGTACGAAGTATGGTGTTACCGCGAGGAGTTGTTTCCGTGCAGATACTATGGCGGTGAAGAAAATATCTGTGAGCGCTTCAAGTTCTGCCGTTGGTCCTCCGTTAATGACTCTAATGGATATATCTCCTGCGGGTTTTGTATGGGGGAAATGAGATTCCTGAAGAAGAATTTCTGCATCCTCATCTGTCATGAAGTACCAGTCGCGCAGGAACGTGTATTGGAGTTCCTGTACAATCGGGCCTTCGATTTTAAAGTGGTAATCGCGGATGGGTAAAGCCGATGGAGTTGTGACGTTGTTAACCTGGAGGTTGATTCCCCCTGTGAAAGCGGTTTTTCCGTCAACTATCATGATTTTTCTGTGGTTTCGGAGGTTAACCTGGAATTGTCGTTTGATCAGGTTGGCCTGCGTCCAGCCTTCAATCTGTAGATTGGGTATGTTCCTGTATTGCTTGATGAGGCCACCCCACAGTGCGTGGGTAGATCCAAACCGGTCATACAGGAATCGGACTGCTACGCCTGATTCCGCTTTCTGCTTTAACAGGTCAAGAAATTGTTTCCCGATAACGTCGTTACCGATTATGAATGTCTGTATATGAATGTGGTTTTTGGCTTTACTGATGGACTCAAGCATTGGGGCAAATGCCTGGTCGCCTGTCACAAGCGGCTCAATGCTGTTGCCCCCGAGAAGGGGATAATCTGATAGTACGACGTTCATGGCGCTGTTCAGTTCCCTTGCGAAGACATCGGAAGGTTCTGTGGCAAGGGAGTCATGTACCGCCCGCCAGTAATTCAGCGGCATGGCTTCGTCTTCTCTTGCCTTTCTCTCGGATAGGAATTTCTGGTCTGAGTTGTGTTTATGCCATGCCTTTTGAGGAACCCGATTAATGCCGAACCACAGGTAAAATACGGGGCCAATAAGAGGTAAAGTCCAGGCGACGAATATCCATAGCAACGCTGAGGATGATTCTCTCCTGTGTTTTAAACAGTGCACAGTGACCATGAGAAATGCCAGAACATGCATTATGGAGCCAAAAGAGAACCATATGTCGTCGAGCCAGTAAGGCGGAAATACCGTTGCAATTGTAAATGAGTTCATCATTCCAATTACATAATATACCCTGTTACATGCACAGGGAAGGAGGAATATTTACTGAATATGAAGGTCTGATGCTGTTCTAATACTTGCATGTCAGCCGATTCGTTTGATATGTTCCCCGGTCATGAATTTGATGGAACTTAAAGTAAAGAAATTGAGCGATGATGCCATTCTGCCTCAGTATGCGCATCCAGGAGATGCCGGCCTTGATCTTTTTGCCTGTCAGTGTGTTGAAATCGGGCCAGGTGAACATGCTCTGGTAAAAACAGGAATCTCTATCGAGCTGCCGGTAAATACCGAGGCCCAAGTGAGGCCTCGGAGCGGTCTTGCTCTGAAGCACGGTATCTCCGTGCTTAATACTCCAGGGACGATAGATGAAGGTTACAGGGGAGAGGTTGGTGTGATTCTTGTTAATCTTGGACGGGAGAAGTTCGTGGTGGAAAAGGGGGCCAAGATCGCGCAGATGGTGATCAAGCCGGTGCTTCGAGTTGATGTCAAGGAAGTTGCTGATTTATCTGATACAAAAAGGGGTAGTGGGGGATTTGGTTCAACCGGATATAAGCATAAAGGGGAACAACAATAATGAGTATTGTAAAAGATATGCTCGCAAAAAACGGGCCTGCAGAAACTTTTAAAGAAGCGCGAAGGGTTGCAAAAGAGTATGTCATTAAGTTGCGAGAAAAAGGAAAGATCGCATTTTCGGAATCTGCCGATGGTTGTGCTTCGAGTATGTTCATTGCCCGCAGGACCCTTCCTGAAGTCTGGGAAGATACAACAATGGCTCTGATGGCTTTTGGTCGTGAGGTACATACCCATTATGATCCTAAAAAAAAGGATGGGGAATATGACAGCTTTCCCAGCATCGAAGCTTCGGTAATGATGCACATCGAGGAACCTTTTGGTGAGCCAAGGTTCCATAAACATTATCTCGGTGGCTGGATGGGCTTCGGCGACTACAAGGCTGAAATAGAAGGCGTCAAGGATGGATGGATGATCTCTCCATCCATGGTTGCTGAGAAAATGAAAGCAGGTAAATTTGACGAGGTTAAGGGTGATGAGCGCTGGAATTATACATACAGCCAACGGTTCCGGGCTTATCCTTACTTTGATTTCAAAGGTAACCTCAAAGTGGTTAATCAGTTGAAGTCGGTCATACATAATCTGCAGCGTGAACCGTTGAGCAGGTCGGCGCAATGTATTACCTGGGATCCGCGCTGGGACCATAATGACCAGCAGATGGGTTCTTTCAAGTGGGACAGTTATCATTCTCCATGCCTGCAGAGATTCTGGTTCAGGCTTCTTCCTTTGCAGAATGAAAAAGGTTTTGTTCTTAATGTCAACGGGCACTGGCGGTCGAGAGATCACCTCAAGGCTGTGCCGTCAAATGTCTTTGGTGTAACCGAAGGTATTCACGAGGAGGTCAGGCGTGGTGTTGAGCAGGCTCTGGGTGTTCCTGTAAGGAGAGGCAGTTATACGGATATCAGCGATTCTCTTCATCTTTACGGGCATTATTTCGATCCGCGGAGGCAGGGGCTTGATGCTGAGAGTTATCTGGAGGATATATTCCGTATTGCATCAGGTCAGCCCTTGGAAGAGAGGGTCGTTATGCCTGGCACTGACATGTATGACATGATGATGGAAGATATTGAGAAGGAGTATCGTTTCCGGAAAGAAAATCCAAACTTCGGGAACAACAGATAGCTCATCTCGTAGAAATTTTATTTTGGCAGTATTTTAAGTACAACGGTTCTGTTCTTCCTCCGCATATTGTCATCCGTGTTCTGGAACGGGGGAAGCTCTTCGCCTGTAGATGTTACTTCCATGGATTCTGCTGGAAGGTTATGTTTGGTCTTGAAAAAATCCAGCACCCTGTTTGCTCTTGCCAGACCGAGCGCGTAATTGTCTTCAGGTGTTGTCGCTGACCCTGTTTTCATTGTATCTGAATGACCTTCGATGATTAACTTGTATTCGCGCATCGAATCCTTGATCTGGGTTGCGACTTCACCAAGGGTGTCAATGGCATCGTTCATCAGGTTTGTTCTGGTACTGAATAGCCCGTAATCAAAGACAATAATGCAGGACGTCTCTGTGTAGGTGGTTATTGTTCGTTCGACGTTTACGTGTGGAATTGGTTTCTTTGGCTTTACAGGCAGGACAGGGGCCTGTGTTGTAACGGCGGGTTGGATTGCTGTCTGTTGTTCAGGTTGTGCCATTACCTTTGATCGCCCGTGGTGGCGGCCCGCAAAAAACATGCCGACTGAAAATATTGTCATAACAATACAAGCGGATATTTTAACCGTCATTGAATAACGATTTGCCATAAATGAGAGACTGGTCGCCGGGAAACTATTTCCTGAACCAGTGCCGATTGGTACGACAGATTCAAGATCTTTTAGTTTGTTCTGTGCCAGCTGAAGTTCCTTGGTTAACGATTTGTTGCGGTTCTGTTCCTCTTTTATTGCAGTCTCATGACGTGCAGTGTTCGCCGATAAGTTGCTTTCGACTTCGCTGATGTTTCTTCTAAGCTCTGCTGTCAAGGAGGCGTGACTTTTTTCCAGGCTGTCACTATGTTTCTTCTGTTTCTCTGATTCGGCTGATTGCTTGTCTATCTGCTTTTTGAGTTCATCTATCGTTTTCTGGAGATCTACTTCCGTGTTGCTGCTGGATGAGGAAAGGTGGAGATGCTTCGCCCGTTCCGCCTCAAGTTCACTCTCGGTCACTGCAAGTTGGGAAGCTGCAGAACTCTGTTGATTCTCCAGTTTCTCAAGTTTTTCGCTCAGGACTTTCAGGTCGCCTATTGCCTTGCGATTCTCTTCCTTAAGAATTCTGACATTTTCGGTCAGTTCATCTTTCTGCTGTTCGGACTTTATCCGTTCTTCTTTAAGCAGATCTCGTGCTTCGGCCAGCTGGACATTTGTTTCAGCATGCAGGTTTGTTTCGGTCTGAAGTTTGTCTTCGAACATGTAGATGTTGGTTTGTACGTTTTTTCGCCACTCACGTTCTATTTCAAGTTCTTTCTGGTTTTCCTGCAGTAGCGTCTCTTTGGTCGTTGCTTCGGATTCGAGTGTCTTCAATTTCTTTTCCAGTGATTCGACCATAACCATGGTTCTTGATTTCTCACGCTCATGCTTTGCCAGATTTTCTTCCAGTGCGGCCTGTTCACGGGTAAATCGTTCTTTCTGCTGTTCCATAAGAATCTCAGATTGTGAAAGCCTTGTTGTCAGCTCATGCAGTCTTGCGGCATTGCCGTGAAGCTTGCTTTCGACGTCCGAAGCGGTGCTTTCAAGTTGCTCCTCGCGCTGGCGTTCTCCCGCCAGTATGGCTTCGTAATGGTCTTTCTGATTCTTTATGTCGGCATGGAGTTGTTTTAAAGTCTTTTCGAGGACTGTGGCTTTACTTTCCTTTACATCGAGTTCCTGTTTAAGATGAATATCCTGGCGGGTAGACTCTTCCTGAGTTCTGGCAATGGTTGTAATGGCGTCAGCCAGCTCACGCTTTATCTTGTCGAGCTGGCTGGTCTTTGCAGTTGATACAGCTTTTGTTTCTTCGAGCTGGTGCTGCAGTTCGTGTTCTTTCTCACGTAATTTTTTTTCCAGTGCCTGATAGCTTGCTCTGGCTTCAGCTTGTTTCTGCTTGGAGTCTGCAAGTTCATTCCTTAGACGCTCGGCAAGGTTATTGTACTCTTTCTCGCTCGATGCAATCTGGGTGCGAAGTTTCTCGTTCTCGTTTTTCTGGATGAAGAGCTGTTTGGTGTTTTCCTGGAGACTTTCGAGGCTGTGCTTACCTTCGTTCTGAAGCTGTTCGATACAGGCCTGAAGTTGTGCTGTTTTTTCCTCGTATTTGTTCCTGGTATTTTCAAGAGTCGTCTTATCAGAATCAATCTCTGTCTTTTGCTTTGCAATTTCTGTGATCCTGTCCTGAATCTCTTTTTCCATGGAAGCGAGCTGGTTGCCGCGTTTCTCGTTTTCCTGCTTCTGTTTGGAGAGCGCCTTTTCGCCTTCCTGGAGCCTCTCCATGAAAGCCTGTTTTTCTGCCTGTAGTTTGTCAATTATTGCCGACATCTGGTTTTTGTCTTCCAGCTGTCTTGTCTTGTACTCCGTGTGCGTGTTTCTTTCGGCGTCTGATTCGGCTTTGTAACGGGCGAATTCATCGGAAATTTTTCTGTTTTTGAATTCAAGAACGGACCGTTCCTCCTGCAGCTGTCTGAGAATGCCCTGTGTTTTTTCTGCTTCTGTTTCAAAGTTCTTTGCGCGTTTCTCGAGTTTCCTGCAGTCTTCGTACTGTGCTGCAAGATCCTTCCTCATGTTTTCTATGGTAATGGTCTGGTTCCGCGATTCATTGCCGAGTTGTTCAATGCGATGCTGAAACTCGACTTCCTTGTGACTACTCTGGTTCTTCAAAGTCTCATGTTGTTTCCGAAGGGTGGCGAATTCGGCTTCGACCTTGCTCAGTGCGGTTTTTGCATTGCGGACTTCAGCTGTAAGAGAGGCTTCTTTATTGACAACGTTTTTTTCAATGTCAACGTAGAGTGATTTTTGCGATTGTAAATCCTTCTTCGATTTTTCCAGTTCAGCCAGGGCATTGTCGGTCTTTTCTTTAAATTGACCGATTTGAATCTGTAACTTTTCCTGTTTTGCCAGGAAATCTTTTTCGAGCGACTGGTATTGTAATTTGTTGTTCTGGAGTTCAGCCGTGAGACCTTGGATTTGTTTTTCCAGCTCCTGGATGTGGCTTCTGGACTTGGTCTCTTCCTTGGAAACGCTGTTCTGAAGCTCTTCTTTCTGAGTCTTTAAATCCTCAAGTTGCGTTTTTGTTTTAAGGAGCAGGGATGCATCCGTTTCTGATTTTCTGCGGGTTTCGTCGAGAAGCCTGTTCAGTTCCTGCTCTTTTCTGGCTGCCTGCTTTAACGTTGTTTCTGCACCCTTGCCATCCTCTCCAGTCTTCTGCCTTAAGGCTGCCAGCTCTTCCCTGGCCATCTTCACTTCTTTTTCTGTCTGCTCGAGTTTAATTTTCAGCTGCTCTTCTTTGGCAGCTGCCTGCTTGGCAACATGCTCTTTTGCTCTTTTCTGTGCTGCGAGTTCTTTTTCTGCGGTTTCGAGTCGGACCCTGTTCTGTTCGACATCAAGATTCAACCTGGATGTGCTCTCTTTAGCCGCTTCTGTCTTTTCGTGAGGTTGGGATTTAGGGCTTTTAGATGTTGTTGATTCCGGTATATCAGGCGGTTTGATCTCGACTGGTGTTACAGGAGGGCGGTATGTCATCATGTCTATAGTTCGCTGTATTTCAGCTTCACGTAACAACGGCGAGCCTGAGTCAATGCTATGTTGTTCGGATGGAGCTTTACCGGTCTGTTCGTGATGGAGTTTGGTGCCGTCTTCGGAATGGTGTGTCTGTGCTGGCTTAAGGATATCCCTTACATGGAGTATTTTGCTGGTCAACTTATTTGTGAGAGTTGACTCTGCTGGAAGTATTCCGTTTTGGACAAGATGGGGCACGGCCAGCACGTTAAATGGACCATAGGTTTCTCCGCTCGGAAGGCGGGCTTGCCATTCCATTTTAAGATCAGGCAATTCCTGTGCTGGAAACCATTCTATTCTATTCTCTGAAATGAAG